>JAAEPI010000082.1 GCA_024232835.1 Cytophagales bacterium | reverse complement strand
ACGGGGTTGTCACCGTATTATCCACCACAACAGCTAGATCATATTTTTGTGCGATCCTTGAGATCGTGGGAAAATCTGAAACATTCATCTGTGGGTTGGTGATTGTTTCACAAAAGATAAGCCGGCTGCTTTCATCAATTGCATTTTCCAGACTTTTTTCATCATTTACATCCACAAATCTGGCCTGGATGCCAAACCCCTTGAATGTCTCCCCTAACAATGAAAGCGTATTTCCAAACAGGTATTTGGATGCAATGATAGTATCGTTTTTGTTTACAAGCGCCAGAAGTGTATTGGTTATAGCAGCCATGCCCGAAGAGAGGGCGATGCCGCCAAATCCGTTTTCAAGCATTGTCAGGGTCTGTTCAAATAATTCAACACTGGGATTGGTGATTCTAGAATAGGCATGGGAAGGCTTGCGATGCAGGAAGGCATCTTCCATGTCTTCGGCACTTTCAAAATTAAAGGCCACACCCGCATAGACAGGATATCTGGTGCAGTTATGAACGTCTTTTCGTCTATCAGGGCCATTTAGTGCTCTTGAATCAAATCGTAAAGTTTCCATGAACAGTCTAACCCCCTCCCATGAAAAATAAAAATTCCACCCGGTCATTTTCTCTT
>JAAEPI010000081.1 GCA_024232835.1 Cytophagales bacterium | reverse complement strand
TCCTGGACACCAGCCATCAACATGGGAGGAGCAATCAATACTCCTGAAAACGAGATTACCGCTTACTACTCATCCGCTTTTAGTTGTATGCTTTATGCGAGCAATGGTCATGTGGGTTATGGGGGGTATGATCTTTTTGCAGCCAAAGGGGAGTCGTTTTTTGAACCGGAAATTTATAATCTAGGCTATCCATTTAATTCTACCCGAGATGATACGTACTTTAATGTTTCAGATTCAGTTGGGTATCTGGCGTCAAACAGGGTAGATGGAAAAATTCTAAACTTATACTATTTTGATGTTAAAGATGAAGCCCTGTTTTTGTCATTACTTATTTCTGGTGAAAAATTGATAGACTCCCAGATTGTTTCGCGTTTCAGAGACATCCGATCGTTGGATTTAAGTGCGTTCAGGGTAGAAGATTATCAAGGATACGATCTCTTCGATCCTGAGAAAAGAAGTAAGCCCAAACCCAGCAGACTTCTGGCATCTACTGAATCGAAAGAACAGGATGAAACACTTGCCTCAGCTGTTCGCCCATCTAATACTTCGATTGATGGAATAGAAAATGTTGCGGGCTTTAGTGATGATAGTCGCACGGCTTACCAGCTAGCCTACGAAAAAATATATTTCGAGTTTGGCTCATCAAAACTTTCGTCTGGCGGGGTTGCGTCGGCAGAGAATCTAATCAATCAGCTCAGCACCAATAATTTTCAGACGATTGATATTCTTGCTTATACGGATCAACTCGGGCCATCTGATTTTAACATGAAGCTTAGTGAGGACAGAGGCCAGTCGGTGAAAGAGCAGCTTGTTTCTTTGGGAATTTCAGAGAGCAGAATCAGAGTTTTGCCCAGAGGGGAAATTCCTCCGCAAGGGGGAAAGAATAATTGGTATTCGAGACTTTTTAGTCGGCGGGTTGAGATCATAGTCAACACGGATTACGATCTGAGATTCAATGCAGCCAAGACCTATGTGATCAGGCAGAATCATACCCCCGAGCGAGTAGCCGAACTTGTTGGGGTGTCTCTGCCTGTGTTTCAGCAGTGGAATAATTTTAAAGGAGATATGCTCAGAGCAGGTACAGCTATCCGAGTTTTCAATCCCAAGGGAAGATCACCAAGTATTCGACATTTTCTTGATGAACAAGACATAAAGAACTCGTTCTTTTTGTACCGAGTTCAGAGTGGTGAGACCCTCGCGAGTATAGCCGAAAAGTATAAGACCATTGAGGAACTTTTACGAGAAGTCAATAATCTTGATCGTAATTTGCGAGCTGGAGAGCAGATTTATGTGTATCGGCTGAAGTGATTGGTCAGTAGAGCTTTTCACCCCTTAGAAACCAAGATATAAGCTCCCCAGTTGTAGGGGTTGGAGTCTGTTTTTTTGTAGGCTGCCCGTGCATTGAAGAAGGCTTCTTGAGCATCTTCTACCTCGATCAATTCTTTGTAAAACATGTTCATGAAATTTCGTGCAGCCTTGTCATTTATTTTCACAAGACTAATCAGCACATTGTCAGCTCCCGCTACAAGAAAAGCACGCTGAAGGCCGAAGACTCCCTCGCCATTTTTGACTTTACCCAGCCCTGTCTCACAAGCGGCTAACACCACTACATTGGTTTGGTCGAGCTGTAAGTTCATCGCCTCATAGGCGGACAGTCGCCCATCGTTTTGGCTATTTATATTTTTGCTCAAAAACAGCCCAGAACTATGCAACGGTTCTACATGATTTGGGTCATCGTCAAAATACCCATGCGTGGCAATATGGACAACTCCCGGGTTGGTAAGACTTTTGATTTGTTCTTCAGTGGCTTCACTATAATAGTAGGTGTCAGATTTCCATTTCCTCACATCTAGGATTCCTGTAATGTCTTTTGCTTCCAGTTCTGCTCCAGGCAATTGCTTTAATTTCTCATCAATAGTCAAGGTGCTGAAATCAGGGTTACCAAATATTTGAGCATTTCTGATCAGGCGCTTGGGTTGTCTGTTGAGCAAATCTTTGCCGCTCGTCACGTTGAGTATGTCGTATTGATCAGAGAGATACGAGATACTGTTATTATTAAAAAACACTGCTGGGTTTAGCTTATGAAATATACCATCTGGGGATAAGTAGATTTTTCTGGTATCTGACAAATGCTGATCCATTGGTTCCCAAAAACTTTCATAGCTGGTTTTGTCTTTAAGGCCAAACTTTAGCGAATTTCGATAATTCGAAAAGCTCTTATCAAAATCCACATCGTCCGACCACCTAACTGGGACTAATACATCATCAGGTTTCAAAATGAACGCCACATATTTGGAAACATCTGTGAATCCTTGGATTATTTCTTCATCTATAACTTTCGCTCGATACTCTCTGAAGTGAATGATATCAATCATGGCAGAGCTGTCTTCCAGTGCTTTACTGATTTCATTCCATTTATGATATGCAGCCTTTTCTTGATCTGAAAAGACTTTGAATTTGAGAGAAAGCTCCTTTTCAAGTTGGTTGCATTCATCTTCCAGTACGTTTATAGAAATTCCGTGTCTTCTTCTTTCTTCTTGAGTGAGCAGATAGGATTGAGCGAGCTTATATTTTTTCTGTCTCCATTGCTCATAGACTTTTTTAGTTCGCTCGTCAGCACTGTTCTGAATAAGCGTCCGCATTTTTTCTGATGCGTAAAAAAGAATTCCTTTTGTATTAATGAAGTGGTTGAGGGCGTCCTCAGCGTAAGGAGTATTTATAAATTCTTCTCTAAATGTCAGAGAACAAAATCGCTCCACATTGGAACGTGTTTCATTAAAATAGAGCTTTCGTTGGTTATCAGTTAGCACAGGAAAGATGTCCTGCATATGCTTAATTTCACTTTTCAATGCCACATTTAGTTCATCTAAAGCGGAGGGGATATCTTCATTTATTAAATGATATAAAGCCAAATCATTTACCGATTTTATGTAGAGCGGATGATACTCTCCGAGTGATTCGGATCGTATTTTCTTTGCTTCCTGCAGCAGTTTTCCAGCCAGTGATGAATGACCTAGTTGGAGGTACAATAGAGCGACGTTGTTGAGCGACGTGGCATATCTGGGATGCTTCACCCCATAGATTACCTTGTCCATATCCAACACTCGTGTGTATAAATTAAGTGCTTCTGATAGTTCCCCTTTTTGCTTATAAATTCCGGCCAGATTATTTAAGCTACTTGCATAATCAGGGTTCATTGATCCAAAGAGATTTTCGAATCCTTCTGAGCTGGACAAGAAGTATTCCTCTGCTTTACCCAAATCTCCTTGCTTCATGTATATGGTTCCCAGATTGTTGAGCATATAGGGCCTGATTGTCCTTATGTCTTCTGTGGTTTTCAATGCATCAGTCAGGTATTCATTTGCTAAGACAAGGTCGTTTAGTTTGTAGTATAGGCCGCCAAGACCATTCAACGTTTCTAGAAGGAGTAGTGGGTCATCACTGTAAAGCTTTCGTTTCCTTTCAAGGTTGTGTAGTAGATAATTTTCTGAATCCGAATATTCCCCCTGTTCAATTTTTAGGGAGGATAATCTATCCATAGCCCGAAAATACTGAAGTTTATTCTTGCCCTTTGCCAGATCAATAGCTTTTAGGAGTTCTTGTTCGCTTCTATCTAAATCACCAAAATGACGATACGTTGTTCCAAGTTCAATTTGAAGAGCAATTTCTATAGAATCACTTCCTGATTCTAATACATCGAGTGCATCATTAAAGGCGCCAAGGCTTTTGTCGAAATCCCCTATATCTCTATTAAATGTGCCTTTAGCATTGAGATATTCTGTTTGTTTTGTTGGGTCGTTTTGATACCAACTATCAACGATTTTTCCCACAAGATTGAGGTATCGACCTGATTCATTGAATGAGCCAATCTCTCGATACAACGCCGAAAGATTGTAGTACAATCCCATCAGGTCTTGATGAGTAGAGTCTTTGATAGCTATTTCATGGGAGAGACCGCTCAAGAAGGCATTTAGTCCTTTTTGTTTATCATTTACTTCCCAAAGGATTAGGCCAACATTGTTGTATAGTCCAGCTGTTCCGAGTTCCGCAACACATTTTTCAGCTTCAAGATCAGCAAGCAAAGAGGTGGCGTAGAATTTTGACTTTTGCGGATTCAGGTATTTGAAGTAATCCGCACTGTCTAATTTTTGAAGGCAGGTTTGTCCAGAACTTATAAAGTAAGAAAAGGACAAGAAATAAAATAAGATGGTTTTTGCCACTAGTTGATCCGTATATTCACAGCTTTAAATATGCGTTAAAAAACAATGGGATCATAGAAGTGACCACCTATCTTGAGCAGATTACCAAGTAATTATCCGACTCAGCGAAAAACTAAAAAAGCCAGTTGGATCGACTCCCAAATCTTCATCAGGTAGTTTAATTGGTATCGAATAGGAATACCCAAGCAATACTGAGGTTTTTGAACCTACGTTGAATGATAGCGGCAAACTGAAACTGTAGCTGAGGAGGGAAAAAATATTATCTTCTTCCAAAGTGTTTAGGACGCCAACAAAAAAGTAACGATCTCCTCCTCCTCCTGCGTTTAGAAGATTTCTGGTGATACGAAGACGAATGGCCTGCTCTGTGGTAATTTTCCCACTTACCCGCAATGCACGTATTTCATCATCTGTGAGATATTGAAGTCTTAATAGATAGTTGTCTACCTGAGTTGAGGAATATTGATAAGGGAATATGTCTGTTGTACCAGTAATGGCTGAAAATGTAGGATACAATGTGAGTTTATTGACAAGTGGAACGTTTTTCAATTCAATTCGCTTGTTCAAGCTCCCAATAAATCGATGACCTGTTTTTGTGCCCCACAACAAAGAGTAGTCCATGCCTACCTGTGCCACTTTGAAATCATAATTGACATTTGTGCCTATGCTTTGAGTCAAGTCATATTCAATGTCCAGATTGTTAAATGTTTTCTCAGCGTAAGGATTTATAGTCCACTTTTTATGAGGTATCCACAAGTAGCTAAGACGCAGGATGCTTTGATTGGAGGCGGGGGAGGATTGATTGTCAAAGAAAGATGTGAAATCTGCGTAGACTCCCGATTTATGGTAGTAGGAGATTCCAGAAGAGAGACCTTTCTGTTCTGTATTGAAATCACGACTGGCCTTTAGGCTACTGCTGAAGCCAATGCGTAGACCTATTTCTGATTTGAGATTAGTGTCATTGATCATACTGTCCAGAAAACAAAAATAGACAAAGAGTCCATCTCAAGCTATAGTTGAGTTAACTGTTCCTCAAACGACAAAGTATTGTCTTGAGCTTTGCTGTTAATTCCAGCTGCCAATAGCAATAGATATGTTATCCATTTTCTCAAATTCAGGTAGTGTTTTAATTTATGGATTAATTATTCCTACGACGCTTAATGTCTTCGACATTGCGCTGGCGATTGTCCTGCATTTGTTGTTGCTTCTGTCTTTGATCTTGAATGCGTTTCATAATTATAATTTTGAAATCAGTTTCAGCTTTCCGGAGACTCAACATTTGTCGATTATTAATCACTTTCAATAGCCGATCAGAATAGTTCTTCTCTAATTGAAGAGCCTGCTCTTTAGTTTTCATGCCAAGCTCTAGCAACTGCTGATTATCCTGCTCAGAGGCATTCTTGGGTTGATAATTCTTTTTGGCTTGTTCGAAAGATTGACGAATATCTCGTTGCTTCTTGCTGTATTCGTTGTAAATCGGCCAAAATTTTTCCGCTTGATCAGGAGATAAATCGAGCCGCTCTGTAATCAATGCGATTTTTGCTCTTCTTATTTTCTCTCCGGGATTATTGCCTTGACCAAAGACTGATACTGTAAGAATTATGGCCAATGTGGGTATTAATATTCGTCTCATAGCTTATAAATATTTATCTAAATCTGTTTCGTAATCCATTAAAAGTTTTTCCAAATCCTCACCTTCCAAATCTAAGTCTTCTAAGTTGTCTTCTGCTGACCAAAGTCGATCTATCTCCTCATCAGATAGCCCTTCAAGTAATTCTGCATCCGTAACATCGTTAAAATCCAAATAGTCAACTAAATCCTGCTCACTCACTTGTGCAAGTAAGTCCTCAACACTTAGTTGACTTGAAGGTGTCCTCAATATGGAAATGAATACTACCGCTAGAACCAATGAGCCGGCAAGTGCCCATTTCAGTTGACCCACCGGAACCCATTGTCTTTTCGACTTTTCGGAAACACGAGTCTGAATATTCTGAGTAAGTTCAGAAAAGAACTCGTCAGGAACACTAAAGGGTGTTTTCTTGTCAATATCTTCTAGTCTAATTTTTTTCATCAGTGGTATGACTGTTTATTGATCAAATGGTTTAATCTGGATTTAAAAAAGATTCAATTTTTTTCACAGCGTGGTGATAACTGGCTTTGAGCGCACCCTGACTAGTTCCAGTGACTTCTTCAATTTTGCTAAATTTCATTTCATCAAAGTATCGCATATTAAATACTAGTCGCTGCTTGTCTGGCAAAGTAAGTATTGCTTTTTGCAATTTCACTTGTATTTCATCACCGGAGATATTGTTGCCGTCATCCAGCTTACTCCCCAACTCCCCAGCCACATCGGCAATTGGAATGAAGTATTTGTTTTTCTTCTTATTCAGAAAAGTTAAACACTCGTTTGTTGCTATTCGATAAATCCAGGTGAAGAGTTTGGCGTCTTCGCGAAAGGATGAAATATTGTTCCAGACTTTCACGAAAATATCTTGTGTAAGATCATTGGAGTCGTCATGATCAATCACCATTTTTCGCACATGCCAGTACACCCTTTCTTGGTATTCCTTCACCAATAGGTTAAATCCATAATGACGCGTGTCTTCATTACGGAGCTTTTCTATTATAAATCGCTCTTCCAATTCGGGTAGTTTTAGCGTATGACTTCAAAACCATGGATTCGTTTAAAAGTAAGTGAAAATTATTGAGCAAGTAGTTTATTGAGCAGTTCAGCATGCTAATTTTGATTGCATGGAATTTGATATTTGGAATTTAAAATCAAAGATTTGCGTTGTGATGCTGAATGTAGATCCAACAATTGGTTATGAGTATAGGAGATGATATCCAACAGAAAAAATTCGCTTCAGAATTTTCTAAAGCACTTGTAAATATTAGATATACAGAATGTTGGCTAGGACAGAGATATCATGGCTTGCTCAAGCCCTCAGGTTTGACCATTCCACAATACAACGTGTTGCGTATTTTGAGAGGACAGTTTCCGAGTCCTGCTACCGTGAATCTGCTAATTGAGAGAATGATAGATAAAAGCTCTAATGCCTCTAGAATCGTTGATAAACTGGAGGAAAAAGGATTAGTAGACAGGTGCCAATGCACGAACGATCGACGAGCTGTTGATGTCAAAATCTCGCAACTAGGATTGGAGCTGCTAAAGACTCTGGATAATGAACTAGCAATTTTAGAAAAGGGTATGAAATCTTTATCCGAAGAAGAGGCAGAACATTTGAACCACCTTCTTGATAAAATCAGATCATAACTCCTTAAGGAAATCTTTAAATCCTGATTTTTTTCCTTTTATTCTGACAACCAACATGGAAGAATGAGTATTCATCATGACCATTCTCTCTGCTCTACTTCCAATAAAGAGACCTGAAGCAGTTGTTTGACCTTTTGCTCCAATAATTATGAGATCAGCGTTGAGATTTTGGGCTTCAGCTTTAATGTCGGAAACGAAATCATCATTATCATTTAACGAATAAATGGTCTTAATCTCCATTCCATCAGTATCTACAGATTTTATAAAATTCTCAAAACCCTCTATCGCATTCTTTTTCATGATTTCTATGAATTCATCCTGCGTCTTTCCTGTATAGTGATAACCTGACGGGAGTTGATATACATTCTGGGCAAATATTTCAACAGGATTGCGCATTAGTTTGGCAAGAGAAACAGCTCTTTCTAATGCCAACCGAGAATGGTGAGAGAAATCGATAGGAACAAGAATCCGTTTAATTTCAAAATCAAAGCCTTTTGAAACCATGAGGAAAGAACAATCAGCTCTTCTTGCCAGTCTGCTTCTTACGACTCCAAGGCTATTCTGTTTTTTTCCTGATATAATTAGATCTGCGTTTTTTTCATTAGCAATTTTCAGAATGGCTTTGGCGGGTTGCCCATGAACTACTTGGGTGTCAACATTCATGTCAGGCCAGGCGAAAAATTTATCAATTTCCGCTCTTATTTCTTTGGTTCGTTCTTTAGTCGCATTTTCCATGAAATTTGGAAATTGCTTCATCATTTCCTCAGGAACTTCATGATCCCGAATAACATTGACAAACGTTATTTCTCGGGGGCTCAATTCACAAATTCTATTCGCCGCTTTGATCAAGTTTGCATCAATCTTTGAATGATCTAAGCAAACCAGAATTTTTTGATACTTCTCCATTGTCTGTTCAAATAGGCCGCAAAGTTAACGGAACTTTTCCAAGGAATCACAGAGTAATTCTACTTGTTCCTTGGAGTGAACAGGGAAGTTAGCAATTCGTATTTGCTGATCTTTTTTATCACCGTATCCATCGCCCAGAATCATCCCTTGTTTGCTTAAATAGTCAAGTATTCTGGTATTCCCATCATCACAATCAGCTACAATGGTTGTTTTGGATTGGTGCTTTTTTTCTGAAATGGCAATCGAAAATTTCGAATGATTTTCTAGTGTTTGATAAAGGAGCGCTGCTTTATAATTGATTTCAGACTGAATCGCTTGCAATCCACGACGATTCATGTCTTCGGCTATTTTTCCAAGGAGGTAAATTCCTAGCACATTCGGAGTAGATGGCGTTTGATTTTTATCGGCAAATTTGATCAATGAGGGAATTGAGTGATATGATTTGTTTCCCACTTTTTCAGCAACGTTCAATACACGGTCATTCAGTATCCAAACTCCAAGACCAGCTGGCATACCAAAGCATTTTTGTACAGATAGAAATGCTGAATCTACCTTATCGAAATTCACTTTCATACCAGGAACCGCACTCACGACATCTAAGGAAATCAGAGCGTTTGGATTTAGCTTACGCATTGCCTCTAGATTGTCAGCATGATGTTGAAATCCCGTACTTGTTTCGTTCATAGTCAAGGCAATAAGATCGGCATTAGTTTCTTGGGGAATGAATTCATTTTCAATATTGACGAGTTGGGCATCTTTCCCCCAATTCTGCGCTACTTGATGGAATTTTTTTCCGAATGCTCCATGAACGAAATGGTGGGATGTTTCCAGAATTAGATTCTGTGCTGTTCGTTCCCAAATTTCGGTAGCTCCTGCAGCAAATACGATACGATAGGTTGGAGGTAGCTGAAGAACCTCGCTAACTTGAGAGGTGGTATGTTCAAAGATGGATTCAAAGTCTTTGCTTCTATGTGAAATAGATCCAATTTGCTGCCTGAGAGCAACTCTCATGTGATCATTATAGGTGAAGAATATTTCGGATGGACCTGGTGTAAAAAAGACTTTTTTCATTTGACTTGCTATGAACGGCAAAAGTAACTTACCTTTAGGTGACTCGAATTGGGAATTAGATTTTAAACTAACACCAATACTTTAACTGAGTTTAACCGGCTGAGAAAACTGGACCTCATCACGATTCGTCGTGACCTCATCCCGAGTACTCGGGATAGGATAACAGTGGATAGTTGACTTTGACTGGTGGCTTGAATCTTACTTTATTGAGGTTTAAAACCTCTCCTGAGAAGAGTTCCTAAGAGCTTTCGGGAAACCGGAAGCTTTTTTTGTTCGAAAAATTTTTACTCCACATTTGTAAATGATAAATCTGGGTTAAACTGCAGCGCATGGATTGGAACTGTGTTCTCGGCTTATATTCTCAAATAAAAAATTATTTTTAATGCAGGAGAGCTACACTCTGGTCTCCAACCATTTGAAAGTGCGGTTGATAATCTTCAATGCAATTTTGATCTTCCTTACATTGATCAATTCGTGTGATTCATCATACATCGTCACGCCATCTGCAAAAAGAAATATCTGAGGAATTTCGTTGGGAACACCTGCTACCTGAGTAACTTCATCTAACACATCTTTGTCGTGCATATTGTCCACAAGGTAGGTATCTAGCATGTCAGCAGAAATAATCCAGTTGGCTTCCAAATCTTGCTTCACCCGAAGGCTCTCAGCTGAAGAGGGTTCATGCTTAAATAAAAGCGCAGGTCTAGTCCTAGAACGTTCGAGTATTTGATCGAACTCCTCTACGTTTTTTATGCTTTTCCAATGCAAAGAAGGATGCGTCATGTTTCTAATCTAAGGCCATTTATTATTAAAGCTCTGGCAAGTTTGTAGTTAAAGGTAATTTAAAACTAATATAATACCCTAAATCTAAGTGTGCCGTTTATCAATTTCAAATCTTTTTTAACATTTGCTTCATATGCTTTGTCAATATCCGTTATTACGTAACCTACTTTTTCACTAGTTTTTAAGTACTGGCCAATGATATTTATATTATGATTGGCAAGTACCTGATCAATCTTAGCAAGTATTCCTGGTTTGTTCTTATGGATATGTATGAATCGATGTGAATTTTTAAATTCTGGTAGTGAAAGACTAGGGAAGTTTACGCTATTCGCTGTAGAGCCAGTATTGATGTAATTCATAATTTTGTTGGGCACAAAATCGGCAATATGTTCTTGAGCTTCCTCGGTACTTCCTCCAATGTGCGGAGTAAGAATAGTGTTTGGTTGGCCAATTAGTTTTGATTCAAAAGGATACTCATTACTTTTTGGTTCTATCGGGAAGACATCCACTCCAATACCTCTTACAATTCCATCATTACGAGCCTTTGTCAATGCCTCAATATCCACCACATGACCTCTACTCAGATTGAGGAATATTACGTCAGACTTCATTTGACTAAACTGCTGAGTATCTATTATGTTCTTGTTTTCGGGACGGCCATCCACGTGAAGGGAAATGATATCAGAACATGCGAGTAGCTCGTCCATTGTTTCTTTTTTTTTGGCATTCCCCAGCCCGAGTTTATCATCAATATCAAAATAGCAAACATCAAGCCCCATGCCTTCTGCCAATACGGAGAGCTGGGAGCCAATATTGCCGTATCCAATGATCCCCAATGTCTTCCCTCGGATCTCCCTACTACCGTTAGCAGATTTATTCCATTTTTTGGCATGCATGCCTATAGATTTATCTGGAATCTGTCGGGTGAGAAATATCATTTCTGCAATGGCAAGCTCAACAACTGATCGGGTATTTGAATAAGGAGCATTGAATACAATCACGCCATTCATCAGACATTCATCAAGATCAATTTGATTTGTGCCGATGCAGAAGGCGCCTATTACCATCAGGCGTTCGGCATGTTCGAGCACCCGTTTGGTAACCTGAGTCTTGGAGCGGATACACAGAATAGAGACATCCTTGATTGCTTCGATCAGTTCATCTTCTGTCATTGCCGAACTATGATATACTACCGAGTAACCCTCTGATTTCAATTTATCAAAAGCATTGGTATGGATATTTTCCAACGCCAGTACGTTGATTCTGTTCTTTGGATAGGAGAGCGCGCGTTCCATATTATTTGAATAAAGAAATTCATCTAAACTGGGAGCTTCATGATCAGCATGATTGAGAACCTTTTCACGTCGAATATTTTCGGTAAAGGCATAGAATTTATGAGCCATTCCTGCTTGCTTAATTTCATAATCAGTAAACCCATCACCGATAACGAAAATCTTTCCTTCAAGTTGGAGTTGTTCGATTAACTGGGGTTTGCTCCGATCTTTGGCAAGAGGATTATTTTCGTCAAACCCAACGATGAATCCGGCTTCATCATAGATGAATTCGTTGGCGAAAACCCTTTCGCTTGGGATATCGAAATGTGCAACGATTGGATCGATAAAATCCTTGAAACCATTTGAGACAATCAAAATATTCTTAGCATATTTTTTTACAAATTCCTTGTTTCGTTTGAAAGATTCTGAAACTTCTTCATGAAGTGCTTCAATCAAAGCTGGTAAGTGGTCTCGGTGTGCTTGGAGCAGTTCCACACGCTCTTTCAAAGAATCCTTGAATGAGATTTCGCCGTTCATTCCTTTATCCGTTAGCTCTTTGATTTGATTTAACGTTGATTCTTTTTCTGGTTTATCTTTTAAAGAAATTGCACATAGTACATCCAATGCTTCAACCTTCGTGAAGGTGCTGTCAAAATCTATAATGAAATGCTGATCTTTTTTCAATGGGTTTATTGTTGATTTAAATGGTCTTTACAATATCTATTTAAAACATCATCATCCTGAATGGTTAAATTAATCATGGATGTTTCATAAATTCACGTCAAACCTAATCGGCGAAATTAATGACGTATCAAACATCGCGATGCACATTTTGTTATATAGTTTTTATTTTTATTTCATTCGTATCGTGTAGTCAGAAATCGGCCATTGCTGAGAATCCAACTGATACGCTCGATAATATGACGTTGGATAACAAGATTAATGGAATAGTCGCCCGTGCCATAAATGAGCGAGCCTTCCCTGGGTGTGTTGTTTTTGCGTCACACAAGGGTAAACCAATTTTTCATAAAGCATACGGGTATCTTACCTATGATAGCCTGTTGCAGGTCGACATGAGTACCATTTACGATCTGGCATCAATCACCAAAGTCACAGCCGCCACGCTTAGCTTGATGAAATTGTATGAAGAGGGTAAGTTAGGGTTGGATAATAATTTGGGAGATTATGTGCATGGATTGAGCGCACCAATTTCTATGTTAGGTATCAGAGAACTTCTTGCTCATCAGTCGGGACTTGAACCTCATATTCTGTTTTATGATAAGATACGTGTTGATGGTGTGTACATGAATAAAACGCTGAGTCATGTGCGAACGATTGACTACAATTGGAGGATTGGTCGATCACTCTATGCCTATTCAGATATCTACCCAGTCCTAAAGAGTTTCATCAATAAAGCTGAAGTTTCTATGACAAAGAAATACCGCTATTCAGGGTTATTCTTTTATATAGTTCCAGAGTTGGTTAAGAATCTTAGCAATAAATCCTTTGAAAGTTATCTCTATAAAAATTTTTACGAGCCTCTTGGTGCAGAAACCCTAAGATTTAATGCGGGCGGCAAATTCGAAGATCGTGAAATTGCGCCAACAGAGCTTGATGCCCTATTTAGAATGGAATTGGTGCATGGCAATGTACATGATGAAGGAGCACAGCTCATGAGGGGTGTGTCGGGGAATGCAGGCTTGTTTAGTAATGCGGAAGACTTGGCTAAGGTTTGGCAAATGTTATTGAATGATGGAGAATATCGAAACTTTCGCTACTTAAAGCCTCAAACGATAAACCTTTTCACTAGTGTCCAATTCCCAAACAATGACAACCGTAGGGGTCTAGGATTTGACAAAATCCATTTTGACTACAATCCCGTTCTAAGCCACATGGCAAAGTCCGCTAGCGTGAGGAGCTATGGGCATACAGGATTCACAGGAACTATGGTTTGGGCAGATCCGGATGAAGACCTATTATTTATTTTTCTTTCGAATCGCGTTCATCCATCAAGGAGTCCAAATAAGCTCTCTGAGTTAAGAGTACGGCCAGATATACATCAGGTATTTTACGATTATTTGGAAGGTCTTGAAAATGAATAGCAAAGAATATTATTTAGAATTATTCTAAATAATCAAATTTAGTAATATGAGCGTTTTGTTAAAATGTTGATATTCAATGTTTTATTCTACCTTGGTAGGCTGCATACAGAAATCGCCAACTTAGGTTATAATTCGAGTTGTGAAATACCTAAGGGCAATGTTACATTTGCAAGCGATTGAATTAAATGTCGATTAAACCAACCTACATGCCCAAACCTTATCATCTGGTTGCCATATGCATGGCAATTTTTTTCTCGACTCCTGTATTATTAGGCCAAGAGTCTGATTCCTCTGTTGTAGAAACAGACTCTGCGGTTATGGTAAATGATACTGATGACGTATTCGATCCAAATGTCGTATCTGCAGGTAAGGAACTCTTCGATAATCAATGCGCTGTTTGTCATCAGATGACAAAAAGAGTAGTAGGCCCGGCCTTAGCTGGAATTAGTGATCGTCTGGAAGAAGAATGGTTAATCACCTGGATACGAAATTCGCAGCAGCTTATTGGTAGTGGTGATGAGTATGCAAATCAAATTTTTAATGATTACAGTAAATTAACGATGCAGGCATTTGATCTCTCTGATTCGGAGATCAAGTCTATTCTAACTTATATAAAGAGTGAAACCGCTAATGGATCAGCGGTTGAAGATGTAGTAGCAGTAAGTAGTACAACATCAGTTTCAGTACCTCAAGAGGACGGCTTCTTTACAGCTGTTGTAGTGATGATCATATTCAGTGGTTTTCTGATACTAGTCCTTCTGATTTTGATCCGATCGGTAATAACTAAACACAAAAAGGAAAAACATTTTAATGAGCATGGAGGTTCTGTGATTGATCTCAATGCAAAGGAAGTTTCATTTTTAAAGAGTAATGCATTTCTTGGCTTGGTTGTTTTCATTTTCACGGCGATTGCTTTGAAGACCTTAATAGATGGAGCGTTTTCTATAGGCGTTCAACAAGGGTATCAACCCACTCAACCAATTAATTATTCTCATAAAGTTCATGCCGGGGATTTCGAAATAGATTGTAACTACTGTCATACCGGAGTGAAAAAAAGCCGCTCAGCTAACATTCCTTCTCCTAATATTTGTATGAACTGCCATACGGATATAAAGAATGTAGGAGGTCAGGATGGAATCTCACCTGAGATCAGCAAGATCTATGCGGCAGTGGATTACAACCCTGATACAAGAGAATACGGGACGAATACAAAACCTATAGAATGGGTGAGGGTGCATAATCTACCTGATTTGGCATATTTTAATCATTCCCAACATGTAGATGTGGCGGAAATGGAATGTCAGACATGTCATGGACCTATACAAGAAATGGATGTGGTTTATCAGTATTCCAATTTGACAATGGGATGGTGTATTAATTGCCACAGAGAAACAGATGTTAACACCAAGGGTAACGGGTATTATGATAATTTGGTGGAGTTACATAATGAGAAAAGTAAAGAACCAATGAAGGTGGAAGATATTGGAGGACTTGAATGCGCAAAGTGCCATTACTAAATTGTACTGACCTACTATGAACGAGACAAAACAATACTGGAAAGGGATAGAGCAATTAGCCAACACACCTGAATTTCAGGAGCGAGAAGCCAAAGAATTCAATGAGTATCTTCCTATCCGAGGAGGTGCTGAGAGCGACGAGCCTTCCAGAAGAGATTTCCTGAAAATGATGGGTTTCGGTGTGGCTGCCGTTTCATTGGCAGCTTGTGAAGCTCCAATACGAAAAGCCATTCCTTATGTAAACAAGCCTGTGGACGTTGATCCTGGGGTGCCTAATTACTATGCGTCTACTTATACAAGCGGTAGTGATGTGGCAAGTGTTGTCGTAAAAACACGTGAAGGTCGTCCGATCAAGATAGAAACGAATAGTCTTTCTCCGCTCGGAGCTGGCACTACTCCTCAAATGGAGGCGTCAGTTCTTTCTCTATACGATGAACAGCGCTTGAAAGGCCCCATGGCAGCTGGAGCAGAAATATCTTGGGATGAAATTGACGATAAAATAACTAGTGGATTGGCTGCTTCTAAGAAAGTGGCACTCGTTTCTCACACTGTTTCTAGTCCGTCTACACAAGCAACTATTGACGGCTTGATTGCCAGGTATCCAAATGTTAGCCATGTCAGTTACGATTCCGTCTCCATGCACGGGATGCTGGAAGCGTACAAAATGGCGACTGGCAAGCGAGCAATTCCTGCACATGATTTTTCTAAGGCTAAAACTATTGTTTCGATTGGTGCTGACTTCTTGGGAAGCTGGCCTAATGAAGGACTCAATCAAAAGCAGTTTGCAGATTCAAGAAGGTTGAGTGAGGACAAGAAGGAAATGTCTCGATTATACGCATTCGAGTCACTACTGACCTTGACAGGTGCGAATGCAGATTATAGAACACCAATTCGAGCTTCTCAAGAAGGACTATACGTAGCGTATCTATACAACCTGATTGCTGCTAAGATGGGTGCCCCTTCTATTTCTGTTGCTTCGGTGAAGGACAAGGTAAACTTGGAGAAAGCAGCTAAAGACTTATTGGCTTCAAAAGGCGCATCCATTATTGTAGCTGGTTCCAACGATCCTGATGTTCAGGATCTTGTGATTGCGATCAATGATATGTTAGGTAGCTATGGGGCGACCATTGATCTTTCAACATCCGTAAATACAAGACAAGGTGACGATAAAGCCATGTCTGTAATGGTCGATGATTTGAAATCAGGTGCTGTTGATGGAGTTGTTTTCTACAACTGCAATCCAGTTTACGATCATCCAATTGGAGAGGAGCTTGGTAAAGCAATTGGTAAGTCGAAGCTGTCTGTGTCTACTTCGGATCGAATGGACGAAACTACTGCTCTGGTGAATTATGTAACACCAGATCACCACTATCTTGAGTCATGGAATGATTTCGAGCAATCGACTGGGAGTTATTCATTGTCACAGCCTACGATTAAAAATATTTTCAACACTCGTCAAGCACAGGATTCATTCCTTGCATGGGCAGCAAACGAAACGAATTATTTTGACACATTACAAAGCGCATGGTCAGCCATGTATGCAGGAGCAACTGGTTTTTCAAGTTTCCAGCATTTCTGGGACAAGACATTGCAAGATGGAGTATTCCAAGCGTCAGTTGCTGAAAGTGCTGCTGTTGTTATTTCTGTAGATGTAAACAAGTCAGCTTCATCAATAGCGAAGGATTTTACAGCGGATAATGCTGGTTATGAATTGATCATTTACAAAAAAGCTGGAGTAGGTGACGGCAGTCAGGCGAACAACCCTTGGCTTCAGGAAATGCCTGACCCGATAACAAAATCTTGCTGGGATAATTATCTAACTATTTCACCTCTGGATGCCGATGGTAAGTTCGATTACGATCCTGAGAAGATGAATGCTCAAATGACTACTTTGACCGTAGACGGAAAGTCAATTGAAGTAGCAGTTCTGCCACAGCCTGGTCAGGCACAAGGAACTTTAGGGCTTGCGTTGGGTTATGGAAGAACAAAGGCTGGAAAAGTAGCTGATGGTGTAGGAGTTAATGCTTATCCATTGTTAAGAAATGTAAAAGGTAGATATGATTTTGCAAGATTTAGTGGTGTGAGCATCACTGAGAGCTCTACAGGAGTATACCCGATTGCGCAGACACAGACCACCCATACTTTCAACGGACGTGAAAATGTGATTCAAGAAACTACTCTTGGCGCTTATAAAAAGGATTCATTTGCAGGAAATGATAAGATTGAAATCTCTTCCCTTTCCGGAAAGAAACATCCGTATGCAGTGACCTTGTGGAAAGGTCATGAATACCCTAATCATCATTGGGGAATGTCTGTAGATATGAACGCTTGTAATGGGTGTGGAGCTTGTACGGTGGCTTGTCAGTCTGAGAATAATGTGGCCGTAGTTGGAAAGCAAGAAGTGCTGAACCGTCGCGAAATGCACTGGATCAGAATCGATAGATATTTTAGTCACAATGCAGAGGATTTGACTGAAGGACAAAAAGAAGCTTCAGGTCTTCGAACTCCTGAATTTGCAGCGGCAACCAACCCTGATGTGACCTTCCAGCCGATGATGTGTCAGCATTGTAATAATGCAGGTTGTGAGACAGTATGTCCAGTGGCGGCAACCACCCATAGTACTGAGGGGCTAAACATGATGGCCTACAATAGATGTGTAGGTACAAGATATTGTGCAAACAATTGTGCGTATAAAGTGCGTAGATTTAACTGGTTCAAGTATCATGACAATGAAGGGTTCTCCGATAATTTATCGCAGAACAATGATCTTGGTAAGATGGTATTGAACCCTGACGTGACTGTACGATCAAGAGGTGTAATGGAAAAATGCTCTTTCTGTGTGCAGCGAATTCAGACAGGAAAACTTACTGCAAAGAGAGAAGGAAGAAGGCCAGTTGATGGTGAGATTAAGACTGCTTGTATGTCGGCTTGTTCAGCTGGGGCTTTGGTGTTTGGAGATATGAAAGATACGGAGAGCGCCATTTCTATGCAATTGGATATTAAAAATGAACCAAAAATGGTGACAGCTCAAGAGCCACGAGCTTATCATGTATTGGAGGAATTGAGAGTAATGCCGAACGTATGGTACATGCGTAAGGTTAGAAATATTGACGAACAAAAATCGGAAGCCTAATGAGTGCAGAGTCAGCTATAAGAGAACCTCTGATTACGGGTGGAAAAACCCTTCACGATGTTACAGAAGATATCGTAAGTAGGGTAGAGCAAAAGCCAAGTCCTCTTTGGATGGTGGCAATGGCTGTTTCCCTCTCCCTGTTAGCCGTAGGGCTGTACGCCGTATATTTGCTAGTATGGAATGGGATAGGCATGTGGGGTGTAAACAAGACCGTAGGTTGGGCTTGGGACATCACGAACTTCGTTTGGTGGGTTGGTATTGGTCACGCAGGAACGCTTATTTCTGCCATTCTATTACTATTCCGTCAACGGTGGAGAATGTCAATCAACAGAGCTGCGGAGGCAATGACCATTTTTGCTGTGATTTGTGCAGCAATGTTCCCTATTCTTCATACTGGCCGGCCATGGCTGGCGATGATTTGGATGTTTCCATTACCAAATACATATGGATCCCTTTGGGTAAACTTTAGTTCACCACTTCTGTGGGATGTATTTGCGATATCAACTTATTTCTCAGTTTCACTTGTTTTTTGGTATATCGGACTGATTCCAGATTTTGCAACAATTCGAGATAGAGCAAAAAACAAGATATCAAAAAAGATTTATGGTGTACTAAGTTTTGGCTGGGTTGGTGGAGCCAGAACTTGGGCGCATTATGAGACAGTAGCATTGATCCTAGCAGGACTCGCAACACCACTTGTACTTTCGGTACACACGATTGTATCCTTTGACTTTGCTACATCTGTGATTCCGGGTTGGCATACGACAATTTTCCCACCTTACTTTGTGTCTGGAGCCATTTTCTCTGGTTTTGCGATGGTGCTGACACTGCTGTTAGTGACTAGAAAGGTGTACAAGCTTGAAGACTACATTACTATTGGTCATATCGAGCTGATGAATATCGTGATCATTATCACTGGTTCGATTGTAGGTGTGGCGTATATCACTGAGTTCTTCATTGCCTGGTATTCTGGGGTAGAGGCTGAGCAGTATGCGTTTATGAACAGAGCCATGGGGCCATATTGGTGGGCATACGCTTCCATGATGACGTGTAATGTCATCGCACCACAGCTGTTTTGGTTTAAGAAATTGCGAACAAATCTTGCTGCGACGTTCATCATTTCAATTATCGTAAATATTGGGATGTGGTTTGAGCGATTCGTGATTATCGTAACCTCTATTCATAGAGATTTTCTTCCATCGAGTTGGGCGATGTTTTACCCAACTAAGGTGGATGTTGGTGTATATGTGTTCACTTTTGGATTTTTCTTCACTGCATTCTTCCTGTTTGCGAAGTTCTTCCCTGTGATCAACATTGCTGAGGTTAAGAGTATTTTGAAAGTAACTGGTGATAAAAAACAATAAAGATGTCTAACGGAACAAATTACGTATTGGGCGTTTACGAAGACGAGGATGTGTTGAAAGACGCGGTTCGACAGGTTCGTGAGAATGGTGTTGAGATCGAAGAAGTGTATTCACCATTTCCTGTGCATGGAATTGAGGATGTACTAGGATATAAGAGATCCTGGATGGCCAGAGCTGCCTTTGCATTCGGTGTGCTAGGGTTTGCGCTAGCATTAACTATGCAAATTGGAATGATGGGAGTCGACTGGCCTATGATCATCGGAGGTAAAGATTTCGTTCCATTTCCGGCATTTGTCCCGGTTCTATTTGAAATGACCGTACTCTTATCTGCATTTGGAATGGTAGGAACCTTCTTTGTCATTGCCAACCTGAAACCCTGGGGTAGACCAAAGATTTTTGACATAAGAGTTACCGATGATAAGCATGTAATGGCAGTAGATATAGATGCCAATGGGAAATCTGAAGCAGATATTAAAGAGATCATTAAGGCGAGTGGAGCTTCAGAAATTAACAATAAAACATTTGTATAAGTGATGAGGAAAGCAATTCATAAGACCTTAGTTATTGCGTTTGTTGCAGCACTTATTGTTGGCTGTACCGCGAAAGGGGAGGATCCAGGAACGGAATTCTCTCCGCAAATGTATCATTCAACGGCGTATGAACCTTTGTCTCAGGTAGTGGACGAAAGTCAGGGTGATTGGCTAGATTCAAACCCAGAGGATGGACATGGTGAATTTTATAACTCCAACCCGTACAATGCGCATGGCATGACCATGCGTGAGCCTGTAGAAGGCACGGTGCGTCGGGGAAAATACTTGCCATACCGGATTGCTAAAGATAGTGTTGCTCAGGCTGCAGGATTAATTAATCCATATGAAGGAAATCCTGATATCATTCCTCAAGGGAAAGCACTTTATGACCGATTCTGTGATCATTGTCATGGAGCAAATGGGGAGGGTGATGGATTGGTAGGAAAGGTGTTGCTTGGAATACCTAAGTATAATGTAGGAGCGACTAAGGAACTGCCGGCCGGTCATATTTTTCATGTGATTACTCATGGTATTAGACGAATGGGAGCGCATGGTTCTCAGTTAAGTGAAGACGAACGATGGAAGATTGTGTCGTACGTCCAAACATTACAAAATCAATAAAATCTAACCTAGTGAATACAGGAACAGAAACATTTGAATTTACCAACAAGGCCAAGAAGAACTTGATGATCACCATGGTTGTCGGACTTGTTCTTTCTATTGTTGGTGTTGTGACAAATATGGGAGCTGGTAACCATGAAGAAACTACGGATGGTGGGCATGATGCCACTGAAATGGTGACTGATCAAGGTGATTATGGAGAGAGTGTAGAAGTTTCTGAAGGTGGTGCTGCCGAACATCATGGTTCTCCATTATGGCTAAAGAGCCTTTATAATAACCTTTGGATTAATACAATATACTTTGCTGGCCTAGCGCTTCTAGGAGTGTTTTTCTTTACTATTCAATATGCTGCACAAGCAGGATGGTCAGCGGGAATTAAACGAATCCCATTAGCTTTTGGGGCATGGTTACCAATAGCCTTTGGACTTATTGCGATATTGTTTTTTTTAGCGGGCCCAGACCTATTTCATTGGACGCACTCAAGTTTGTACGATGTGAATAGTGAAGACTTTGATGAAATAGTGAAAAATAAAGCCAGTTATTTCTATTGGCCAATGGAAGCTGGCTCATTTCCGGCCTTTTGGGTAGGAAGGCTTGTTCTTTTCTTCGGTGTGTGGTATTTGTTGTTTAGAAAATTGAGAACTCTGGCGTTTGAAGAGGACATAGAAGGTGGTGAGAGTCGATGGAAAAGAATGAGAATTCTATCAGCGTTGTTCCTTGTTTTCTTTGCGTATTCGTCTTCAATCGCAGCATGGGATTGGGTAATGTCAATTGATGTGCACTGGTTTAGTACTATGTATGGATGGTATAGTTTTGCGAGTTGGTGGGTGGCATGTCTAGCGCTAACAACTTTCTTGATTATATACTTGAAAGAAAATGGATATTTGTCTATAGTGAATACAGATGTGCTCCACGATATGGGGAAGTTTGTGTTTGCATTTAGCATATTTTGGACTTATCTCTGGTTCTCTCAATTTATGCTTATTTATTATGCCCATATACCAGAAGAGACCGTGTATTACATGGACAGGTGGACAGGGAAATATTCAATATTCTTCTTTTTGAATCTTATTATTAATTTCATCCTTCCGTTTTTCATGTTGATGACTCATGGTTCAAAGAGACAAAATCGAATATTGAAATCGATATGTGTTGTAATTATATTGGGACACTGGTTAGATTTCTACTTGATGATTACGCCTGGAGTTATGAAATATGAAGGTGGATTTGGGTTTATGGAAGTTGGATTGCTTTTGGTGTTCTTGAGTTCGTTTCTGTTCGTTGTACTAAGACAAATAGCGAAGGCACCTTTGTTTGCCAGCAATCATCCAATGCTTGAGGAGAGCAAGCATCACCACGTTTAAAAATCACATTCCTAGTATTCATAATAGAGTATTAGCATGACAAGCTGTATTTTGCAATGGATTCCTAGCTAAAGTTGGATTGTTCTTTATTATAGTCAGGTAGCCATATGGTCAGTAATCCTTAAAAAGAATTGATTGTTTTCTTTTTCCAAAGTGTATGATGCAGGTAGCCAGTAATTATTCCTCGGTCTCAAAAGTCAAAGCGTATATTGAACTTCTAAAACCACGCCTTTCTTTTTTGGTGTCGTTTTCTTCAGGCTTTGGTTATATACTGGGAGCCAGATCAACATTTGATTGGGCGATACTTTTATCACTCATGGTTGGCGGTTTTCTTGTATCAGGAGCTTCCGTTATTATTAACCAGATATTAGAGAAGCCCTTAGACGAAATAATGTCTAGAACAAAAAATCGTCCCTTGCCAACTGGGAGGGTGGCCAAAGAGGAGGCAGTTATTCTAGCATTTATATCCGGATTTCTAGGACTTGCTTTGCTTTGGGTGAGCACGAATCTAATTACTGTTTGGCTTTCTTTGAATTCACTTTTGCTATATGCATTTGTATATACTCCGTTAAAAAGAATTGGTCCTGTTGCGGTATTTGTTGGAGCCATACCTGGAGCATTACCTCCGTTTATTGGATGGGTAGCTGCAACAGGAGTGATGGGTTATGAACCGGGTATCCTATTTGGTATACAATTTATATGGCAGTTCCCTCATTTTTGGGCAGTAGCTTGGGTCTGTGATGATGACTATAAAAAAGCTGGATTTAAACTCCTTCCTGGAAAAGGAACGCATGATTCAAAAACTGCAATAAATATTATGATGTCCACATTGTTCCTTCTTCCATTGGGCTTGATGCCAACATTTTTTGGTATGACAGGAATAACAAGTGCGGTAGTTGCAACTATATGTGGAGTACTGTTTCTATCTCAGACATTCGCCCTGCTATACGATAATTCAATAAAACGTGCAAGACGATTAATGTTTGGGTCTTTTATTTATCTGCCAATTGTTCAAATTGCTTTTTTATTGGACAAGGTATAGTAATGTTCGATTTGATTAATCGCAACAAGGCTAAACAATCTATGCAATGGTGGTATTTCATTCTAATTAGGTAGCAAGTGATCTACATGAGAATATGGGATGAAGAACTACGAACCTCTAGTGAAAATGTCTAACGGACGCAGGGGACTAATCAGGTTGATATTGATCATTTTACTTATTCCTGTTGGGGCGGTTATAGTAAATGTTTTTTTTGGTGAACAAAAAACGAAAGTCCCAATAGTTGCTTCATTAGAAGATTGTGAAATAAGAAAGGAAACTCACCTACTCTTAACAGGAAATTCAAATTTAAAAAACCATAAATATCAGCTAACAAGAGTCTATGATAAGATATTGGAAAGAGGAGTGGAATTGGACACAGTGACAGGAAGCTGTTTTGCTGATACATTGGCTTTGTTGCTCATTGATGGGCGAAGTGACTTGAGAGGAGTTTATAAGGTAGAACAAAGAGATATAAATAGGTTGTTTAATGAGCTGGATGTGCTTCTAATGATTGAAAATTATGGAAAGGGTGTTTCAAGGTAAAGGTTCAATTCTGCTTATAATAATCATTTCCATTGTGGTTCCTGGCTTGGTTGCAATGCTGTTTCTGGTTACAGAGAAACTGGAATTGGGCACTTTCGTTTATAAGCTCCCACATCTCCATGCAGTGATCAATAGCCTGACTTCTTTTGTATTGATTTCAGCATTTGTTACGATTAGGATTGGGTTGGTTAACTGGCACAAGGGACTAATGACATCAGCAGTTGTGATGGGTGTCCTTTTTCTCATCAGTTATGTTACCTATCATTCGAGTGTCGAATCTGTTGTATTTGGAGACCTGGATGGTAATGGTGCGCTGGATACTTACGAAGAGAAACTTGCTGATACGAGAGGAACGTATTTGATACTATTATTGTCTCATATTCTCCTTTCGTTAGTGGCCTTACCATTGGTTCTACTTTCACTCTATCATGCCTTAAAATCTAATTTCGAAGCACACAAACGTCTTGTGAAATTTTCCTTTCCTGTTTGGCTTTATGTTTCGGTATCCGGAGTTTTAGTGTATTGGATGATGAGACCTTATTATTTTTGAGTTGCGATCAGAGCAATTTCATTGATAGAATTAGTAGTATTTCCATTTTGACTCATGAGCAATGAGCTGAACGCAAGCGGTCAATGTTGTGAGTGTGGGAGATGCTGCACTTGCACAAAACTTAAATTATGGCATTATATATCGTAATTTTCCCAAATGAAGTGGGTTAAAAAAACCATTCTTATACTTTGGGCCAGTGCGCTAATCCTTATCGGGATGTACTATGCGATTAACTGGGATATATTGGAGCAACAAAGAGTTGAAGAACGGGTTACGGAAAACATTGACGTTCAGACAGATGTATTGAATGTCTTGGTTACCGGATTTTCTGAGAAGGCTGAAATAGATATAACAGCCACACCATTCTTATATCGAATATACACCAATGGTGAACTGGTTAAATGGTCAGATGATAAAGCGCTTCCATCTTACAGCTTACTTCGACAACAGGATTCTCTCTATTTCCTTGAGCATGTTTCTGGTAAGTACGTAGTACAAAAAAAAGCAATTGAGCAGGAGGGAGAGATCACAGAATTTTTCTCAGTAATTCGACTTGAAGAGAATTTTCAAATTTTAAATAATTTTCTTCGAGACATTGTAAATCCAAGAATATTTGCTCAAGCACCCAAGTTAGTAGCAAAGACTACAGATTTTCCGATTGAATATGATGGACAGGTTATCTTCGGAATCGTACCCTCAGGTTCAGCCAAAGCTACTCTTCTGGCGGTATCTATTTGGTTATTGCTGCTGAGCCTGCCGTTGACCATCGGATACGTACTATTAAGTAGAAGGGAGCAGCTTCAAAATGGGTGGTATTTGGTACTTACCATATTTGGTTTGATAACCTTTCGCTTAATTCTTTTTTGGGCAAATTTCCCAGGGAGATGGCTCAACTCACCAATTTTTGATGAGTTAGTTTATACCTCATCCTTGGCGAGTCTGACGATGGGAGATACGCTGATAAGCTTTGCTTTTCTAGTATTGATTATTGGTATAGTAAGTGGCCGAATGAAAACTTGCTCCCCCGTCTCAACCAAATGGAAGAGGGTGGTGGGATTATTTCTGGCAATTTTTCTAATCTATTTGA
>JAAEPI010000080.1 GCA_024232835.1 Cytophagales bacterium | reverse complement strand
ATGAAACTGCTCCTGGTTTTTGATCAACTTGTTGGAAATCGTGCCTGCTGAGATGATGATGTTGGCATGTTGCAAATATTCCCTGATCTTTGACTGGGACATGTTGCACACATTTTTCATGATAATAATCTGAGCTTTGACAGTAGGGCCGAATCCACCCTCATAGCCGGGCGGCAATTGACCCACATATGTTTTCTTCTGGGAGGGAGAATAAAAGACTTCTTTTTTGAAAAGAATATTGTCGGTTTCAATTTTTAAATCCTGAACCGTCACACACTCATAACCGCTGGGAACCGCGTCTGCCGGCAGGATGTTTTTGTCGACCGGACAATCCACAGTCCGATCAATCTTGATCTTGTCTTTTTTGGTATCCTTACGGCGGGGGTTCTTTTTCCTTCTCTTTTTGCGGTCTGATTCTGAAGAATGATCATTGTTGGATGAATCGGATGAACTGGTGTTGGGCTTGATATCTGGTTTACCCTGTTCGCCTTTAAGACGGCTTAATTCGTCACGAAGTTTCTGGAGTTCTTCTTGTTGGGCGTTATTGGTTGCCGCTAAATTTTCGATGATAGCGTAAAGAGCTTCAATGGTCTCTCGAATAGCTGGATCATCAATAGATAACAAGGGAATATTTAACGATTCCAATTTAGCTTTTATATCCATTTAATAGGCTACCAAATTAATAGTTACCGGTTGTCGATTAAGAGAATACTTTAAGTATAAACAATTATGGATAAATTGCAATAGATAAATTCTATTTTCTTTTTCTGATTACAGAGAGTATTGAGTGGATACAAAATTATCGACTATTACAAACTGCGATTTCAAATCGAATTCAATTTCAGGGAAGCAAAACAATACTGGGGATTGGAAGATTTCATGAATGTGAAGGAGACGTCCGTAACCAATGCCGTT
>JAAEPI010000079.1 GCA_024232835.1 Cytophagales bacterium | reverse complement strand
TGATTTATTGCTACCTGAATAAATGGATGCGACAGAACCTCACATCTTTGTTAGTTTTAGGGGTCAAATCATTCATAATGACTAATGATTCAGTTCATTAATCTTAGTTCTCGCCTTTTTTCTCTGTGTAAATCTGTGGCTAAATTTCCTCTTGATTTTACTATTCACTAAAGTATTATACCGCTAGTAACTTACGACCTACCAAATAGATATACCATCAGATGATGGGATGTTCTTTTCATAAATAAGCTTTGTTTTACAGGGATGTTGAGCCTTGGCCTTAGAGAGTATTTCAAAACGTGGTAGCGTATTCTGCTTTCAAGGTCTGACCCTGGAATTTTAACCCTTGAATTTGTCTGTTCGCCCACTTAAGATATAGTATACTGTTCTGGAAAAAATGAATAATTCTAGAAAATTTAAGAAAGGGGAAACTTCATGGAAACTGAACAAAAGCGCATACGTGTTATAAAAAAAGATCTTGCAGTTCTGGCACCTGGCACATCTCTGACGATCCGGTTTTTTCCTAAAGGAGGCTCAATAAGAGTCGATGCTCATTCAGACAATCCCCCTGGTGACGTCATAACTAACACTCCATTGGTCGTTGAGACAGAGTTGCCAACCATGTTGACTGCGACCGATCTCGCTGTGAGTAGTAGAGAGAGCTCACGTCCGAATGCAATACGTAACGTAGTCAGTTCGTTTGCTCGCAATGCGACATCTGCTGGCAATACGGCATCGTATGGCAACAGTTCGACTCCAGCTGTGGTGGCAAGAATGATCAGTCCTGTTGACAGAATCAGGACTCCTGGCGTATTCCTACCGACGCCCCCTATTCCCCCTCATCCGACCATGCTGGTCACCTTGTCTCGTTCAAGCAAGAGTCAACCGATAAAGAGCGAAGAACTTTTTGGTGGTGGTTTCCCATCACCTGAACTGCCCGATTCTAACCCCACTCCAGTTGGTTTTGCTCCTGAACAATGGACTGTGAATTTTAAAAACATAACAAACAAACCCATACGGTGTTTTGGTCAAGTTACGTTCACTGAGAGTCGTACTCTGCGGGCGACATTGATTCCTAAGGCTTTTCTCTCACGCATGTTGCGACAAACAATGGATGGGCTCGGTTTAACTATTGAGTTTTCTCGCGACAAAGTAACTCTGGATTTTTCGCATGAGATAAAAAGCTTACTCAAAACATTGAAGCCTATTTCGATCGACTACCCATATGATTTCAAGCTCAAGAGCAATACTAATGCTAAATCGAAACCTCTCACTATCAGTCTTGAAGAGAGGACAGTGGACGATAACCCAGAGTTGTGGCCTGCTTTAAAAATTCAATTGCTATTTGATACAAAGGAACTTGTTTTTGAGCGTGACGAGTGGATAGACGCAGAAGTAACCATTGAAAATTTATGTATCGATGCGCACATGGCTTTGTCTTCAGTAGACAGCAACTATATTGCCATTCTGAAAGCTGGAAATAACGTGCAAGGAGATTTCCCGGTAGTTCCCACCATTTTGGTAGAAACCACATTCGAGTCGAACAAGGATATATCAATAACAGATTCGAACATACCGGGTGCTCAAGGAATAGGCAATCTATTAATAAATCTTTTTCTTGACGTTGAAAAAGAACTGACAGATGCATTTGAATCTTTCCAAGATGACGTCTCCCGATATATACAGCTCGGTGTCCACATGATCGCCGATAAAGAGCATGATTTTTGTGGATTGGGATTGTCTGGAGACGATTGGCGAGTGCTGACTGGTCCAATTTTTTTGGAACAGCCAAAACAGAATCCCACTGTCTCTCCTCTTTTAGCTGATAAGACACCTATTGACGGCCCTCAGCCTGACATTGAACTGGAACAATTGAATCGTATCAATCATATAGTCGTACTGATGATGGAGAATCGCTCTTATGACCATGTTCTGGGTTACCTGTCTCATCCGGACTACGGGAATAACCCGGATTATGAAGGGCTCACAGGTGAGGAAGAAAATATCATCAGCGGTTTAGATCCGGCAACTCCTTTTCCGATGCAAACAACGCGATTTTTTCCAAGTCCTCCTCATGGATTTGCTTCTGTTCAATTGCAGGTCAAAAATGGCGATATGAGCGGTTTTGGCAGTGAGTTTAGGAATAGTTATTCTACAAGTAGTGTCGACGCAAGATCAATAATGAATTTCCATGTACCCGGTCAGTTGCAAATTTATGATGATTTGGTTGCTAACTACACAGTGGCCTGCCACTGGTATGCCTCACTCCCCGGTCCAACATTTCCAAACCGTCTCTGTACGATCACCGGTAAAACTCCTATTCTTGAAAATGATGAAATACCAAGGGACAACATCGGCTACCTTGAGATACCGACAATATTTGATCTTCTGACGGAAAATAATGTCAGCTGGAGATACTATGAGCATGACTTGACAATGCTACGCATGATGAAAAACTTCCGCCTCGAAAATGACAAAATTCGACATTTTGATTTATTTGAAGACGATGTAAAATCAGAGGGCCTGCAGTCAGTAACCTTTATAGATCCCAATTTTGTCGATGTTCCCGGAGGCGACGGCCCGGCAAATGACGATCATCCTGGTGGTTCTGATATGGAAGATGGGCAAAATCTGATAGCAAATATTATAGCGAAGTTAAAAGCGTCTTCGCAATGGGATAACACCATGCTCGTCATCACATACGATGAGCACGGTGGTTTTTTTGATCATGTTCCACCACCAGGTTCCGCTAAAAGCCAATTTAAAGGCCCAGGAGTAATACCCAAAATACACCCTGATGCACCTGAAATGCTTGGCGTTCGCGTTCCTGCTTTTATTGTGTCACCCCGAGCAGAACCTGGTGAAGTTATCGACCGCGTTTTCGACCATACATCCATCCTCAAAACTATTCTAGCGCGTTTTCTGCCTGGGCAAGAACACCTCCTTGGTCATCGTGTCGAAAAAGCTGCACACTTAGGAGGCGCAGTGCCTAGACCTATTCCGCGAAGAGTTGTGGTGTCTACGACCGATGAGGAATTAACAGTGTTTGCAGCACGCTCAAGTGAACAGCCCAGAGCAACCGAGGAAATTGAACCAGGGAGTTTTCATGACGTCATGAAATCTTTCAATAACCCCTTAGGGCTATCAAGAGAAAAAATCGAGAGCATGATCGGTAGACTTTCCTAGCCATTTAGTCTTACTGTGAGGTAGAATTGGCCAAAGTCAATTGGTTCGTAAAAAGAAGAAAGATTTGGGGTCAAACCTAAACAGGTCGTCCGAGAATATGTGCTACCAGCACTTGACACATTAAGAAATTATTAAAATTGCTAAAATTTTAATAATGCAGACTTTCCTTTCATCTTTACTTGTTTAAAGGAATTACAACCATTGTAACATAATCAAGCCTTCTTATAATACGAACACGCACAACACCTTCTCCTTCTGCCTTACCAATTATATCATCACTGGTCTTATTCCCATCTTAAACATCTTTTGCAAATTCCAGCCAATACACATCAACTTAAACTCTGTTCTTACCTTTTCTACTCCTCGCAACAAGAAACTTCTATATCCTAAATTATACTTCAAATGCCCAAAGATTGGTTCGATTGTATACTGACGTTTAAAATACTTTAACGCTCCTTCTGTACTGAGTAATTTCTCCCTC
>JAAEPI010000078.1 GCA_024232835.1 Cytophagales bacterium | reverse complement strand
TAATATTATTGGAGATACTATCATGAACGAGGAGCACCACAACTCTATGTGGAGCGAAATCTCCGAATTCCTTGTTAAGTGTCAATATACGCAACAAAAACATGTAAAAACAGCATCAAAATCACAACTGAAAGTTTTCACTCTGAACGTACGATCTCTAACGAAAAATGTTTGTTATCTTCGCGAACAAATTGATCAATTTGACAAATACGATATATTATGCTTAAATGAAACAAATTGCACCCGTGATAGGCTGCCCAACGGAATTAACGATTTGATATTAGATGGATTCCATGAACCATTTCTGCAGGATCCTATACGGAGTTCGGGTAGGGGCGGAGGTCTGGCCATCTATGTCCACAAACGTGTAGCAGATATAGATAAAATTGAATTATTTAATCCCAATCCTGATCCTACTAACACTAGTGGCGAATTTCAGTTCATCAAGATACACCAGTGTAAGGGTTTTAACAGTACCAAAATTATAGCTAACATCTATCGCTCGCCATCTAGAAATGTAGAGTCATTCAATAACCTTCTTGAGTCCATACTACAGAAACTTGATCGTCATTCCCGTAAACACATGCTCTTATCCGGTGACTTCAATATAGACCTTATAAAACATGATAATAACTCCTCTTATCAGAATCTTATTGATATTATGTCAAATAACGGCTTCATACAAATAGTATCTCG
>JAAEPI010000077.1 GCA_024232835.1 Cytophagales bacterium | reverse complement strand
GAGTTGATTTCGTATGAATTAGATACAAAATGTACAAAACTCTCAGATACAGGTTAGATCGGGACACCAGCTATGTGTGATATCGAACTAGCAATGAATGATGTTGTTGATATAGTCGGTGTGTGAAAGATCGTTGAATATCACGATTTTCTAATTGAAAACCATATTTTCTAAATTATTAAAACTAATATACTCTCACAATAACCAAAATAGTTTTTAGCAAGCAAAATAACCACTTTTGTTAAGGAAACAGGGCCACTATCATCTTTCTACGTGTTTGTTGCTATCGCATAACCATGCTCTTGCCCATGCCTGATGTATCTTTTGACATTACAAGCAATAGCAGAAAATATTAATTGCAATCGAGTTCGCTCTTCATTGCGATGCCGTGATTTTCTAACACCATGAGCGCGAACTAACTCGCTAACCAGTGCCTCAGCACCGGCACGAATAGAACACTTTTTTCGATATTCCGGATCTCCCATGTATTTATGGTGTCGAGCAGCACCCACATAAGATCTTTCATCAAGGGTTAGGGTCGACACCGTTACACCAATTTTTACCGGGCATCTTTCTTTCAACCGACAGGCAGAACAAACGGCTACAACAAAATGAACTAATATATTTCCTGTCTTAGGATTGCGAGACTGGTCTGTAGGTACTTGATTTGCCGGACAGGAAATCACTGTCAACTCTTTGTTGTTTTCTTCTATCTCAACTTTAAAATCGGCAACATCCAAAGGACGATCGTCTGCATTATACATCTCAAAAGATTGGGAACGACCGGAACTTGGACCTTCAAGTAGTATTTCGTTGACCTGAGAATCCAGAATGGTCTGCCCATTGGCAAAGCCGGCATCGACATATTGCTCATCAGGTTTCATATCAGATGTTATTAGGCGTTCCTGCATATTCGGTAACTCATTGACATCTGCTGTTGTTGACGGAGTCGTCTCTACATCGGTAATAAATTGTGTTTTGTTGGTCTCTTCACAGGTTTCAGATGCAAAGCCTTTATGACCGCAAATCTTTTGTTTTCCCTTTTTGACATAACGAGCATCAGTGTTGTGAGGAGTAGATATTATCTCATCTCCTTTTGGTTTCTCACGTATGACAATCTCCATCTTTTCGCCATCAGCACCTTCTGCTATTTTACATTGCTGATCAAATATTGTCGCTAATGTTTTGAAGCTTTCATAATGCTTGACCTGGTTATGGTTGATAAAAGTTTTATATAATGAATACAGATCCTTTGCCATAACCTGTATTTGGCGTTGAGCTTTTTCTCGATATTTCTCTGTTAAATCAAAAT
>JAAEPI010000076.1 GCA_024232835.1 Cytophagales bacterium | reverse complement strand
TTTCAGTAGTGATGATATTTTTAAAATATTGAGATCCATCAATCCCAGTAAAGCTGCCGGCCCTGATGGTATTCGCGGGATGGTCCTAAAGAGGTGTGCCTATAGTCTTGCTTATCCTCTAAGTATTCTATTTAACATTTCTTATGCTACTGGCTGCATACCTTCCGAATGGAAATTGGCTTCAGTTGTCCCAATCTTTAAAAAAGGTGATAAAGGATCGGTTGAGAACTATAGGCCAATTTCCCTGACCTCCCTGGTTATGAAAGTCTTTGAAAGAGCTATAAAGTCCTCACTGTGGTTAGCCTGCAAGGACCTGCTAGATGCAAGACAGCATGGCTTTGTTAATGATAAATCCTGCACTACGCAGATGATTCCATTTGTTAACGACCTTGCGCTTGCAATTAATGATAAGTCTAGGGTTGACATTGTATACTTCGATTTTGCTAAAGCATTCGACAGTGTCAGCCATGATTTAATTCTTTACAAGTTGAAACATGAGTTTAATATTGATGGCACAATGTTAAAATTTCTAAAATCATATTTAGAGGGCCGGCAGCAGGAAGTTGTTGTTGGAGGTTCCAAATCATCACGTTTAGCTGTTAAGTCAGGGGTTCCCCAGGGATCTATTTTGGGGCCTTTGTTATTTGTATTATTTATCAATGATATGTTTTTATGTATTTCGGAAGGAACTAGTATTGCTTTGTATGCAGACGACACTAAAATCTGGAGGAATATTTGCTCCCTTAATGATCAGTATATTCTTCAAAATGACATTAATAATTTGTACAAATGGTCTCTTGAAAACAGAATGACATTCCATCCTGATAAATGCAAAGTGTTGCCTGTTACATTGCAAAGAAATGTCCTAGATAACTTACCCTTCAACATTTTTTGCTACGAGCTTAATGGCGATATCGTTGACTATGCGAGTAACCATATTGATCTAGGTGTCAATGTTAACTCAAGATCAACTTGGGGACCTCACTGTGACACATTAGCCGCTAAAGCTAGCTCTAATTTAGCCATACTTAAAAGTACGTGCCATTTTGCAACTAACCAAAGACAAAATAGATCATTTTATCTCGCTGTAGTTAGATTCTTGTTCGAGCATTGT
>JAAEPI010000075.1 GCA_024232835.1 Cytophagales bacterium | reverse complement strand
CAAACTCCATGAATGAATTTCGGGAAGCCTCGAAGATATTCATGTTAGTAAGTTACATGGTTTGATTATCTTAGGTTCGTGAGGACACGAACCAAGGCGAGAGAATTGGTTGACCAGATAAGTTCGTAGTTTTAGCCATGATGTCTAATAGTTTTGTCACTTTAAACATCATCAAATTGGTGGGGATTAATCCCCACCAATTGCATTTTTCTTAGCTGGCTAGTTTCACACAGTTTTTTACTCGGATGTCAGTAATAAAAATTCACCAAACAACCCATGAATTTTATCATTTGCTAATGAAAATACCCAGAACTGGATAGAAGGATTTACGAAATTGCTGTTTTTCAGTACTAATGAAGTTGCAATTTGGCGTTGCTACTTCAACGTGACCAACTCAAGCTTTCGGGCGTACATTCAAATTCATTGGACATCTTGATCAAATCCCCAGTCTCCAGATCCTTGTATTGGTTGGAGATCCAGCGGATAGAAGAGATTTCATTTGATGCAGGTATCCAGCTTATCAGTAGCAGCGCTGGAATCAAGGCGAAGAGGGTGGTTAGCTTTTTCATTCTAGATTTTTTTAAGTCAATTTTTCAGGATTACAAGGCTTAGTTGAGAATAATCAAAAGAGGTAATCAGTTTATCTGTTTTTTTACTATTTGATGACCTTTAGATTTTAAATTCAACACACAAATAATTGAATGTAGAACAAGAAAAAGGTCTGACTTTTCATCCGCAAGCTTATGGAAAATTGAAATTTGAAAACCGTCGAAAAGCACCAACGGTAGGAAATACTGAAGGAACTGTAGGAAATATTGAACGAACGGTCGCTTTTACTGTTAAACCGTAAAAACGACCGTTTATACAGAAAAGCGACAGTTAATCCAGAAAAACGACGGTTCATGGTTTTTGATGAAATAGTCGAACAAAAAAAAAAGGCCGACTTTCATCGGCCTTCAATGGAAATATGAATAGGCTAATTTAGACCAAGTGCTTGTTTTAGCTTAGGCATCTTTGACCTGGAAACAGCCAATGTTTCTCCCGTATAGGATATGATTTCACGAGACTTCACAAGTAATTTGTCAACCTCCATTAAGTTGACTATCCACGATTTGTGTGTTCGAAAAAACACTGTAGCATCCAGATACTCTGCCATTGAGCCAATGGATATAGTAACCACGAGCTTTGACCTATCTCGCAAATAGAGCATTGTGCAATTACCACTTGCCTTACAGCAAATAATATCCTCTGGTGATACCAATCTTATACCATCTTTGGTGTAAACAGGGATTTTATTAAAACTGGCTTCTTCATCAGGTTCTGAAACTGCTGATGAGAGCTGGAGGATGACGGTCACCCTTTTGAAACCATTGAGGAGATATGGCCAGATTATCCCACCAAAGAAAATTTCTTCTTTAATGAAGATGAATACTAGGTACCCTTAAAAAAAAATTAACCCCACTTCGAAAGAGGTGGGGTTTTTTGTTTGTGGTTCTTTTAGGTTGATAAATCAGCTATAATCCTTCATTATTTATTTGTTCTCCGGACGTAGTTTTCTAACTGTAGCCCCAGTTCTCCACATTTCTGAATTTCGAAGCTCATCCAATTCCTTTTCAAGACTTTCTCGATAATCTTCTTTCTTATTCGCTCCAATAGTAATTCGTGCTTCTTCTCCAGACGCCACACTACTATAAAGGTTGGCCATAACCGGAGCAACCGCATCTCTAAATTTCTTCCACCAATCTAAAGCACCTCTTTGAGCAGTTGTAGAACAATTCGCATACATCCAGTCCATTCCATTTTCAGCTACTAATGGATAGAGAGATTGAGTTGCTTCCTCCACAGTCTCGTTGAAAGCTTCAGAAGGCGTATGGCCTTTCTTTCTGAGCAAATCATATTGTGCTGCAAACAATCCTTGAATTGCTCCCATCAAACTACCTCTCTCGCCGGTCAAGTCACTCGTAACTTCCTTGATGAAATTCGTTTCGAACAAATAGCCCGATCCTACACCTATGCCTAGAGCAATAACTCGATCTCTTGCCTTACCCGTGTAGTCCTGATGTACAGCAAAAGAAGAATTCAATCCTTTCCCTGCAACGAAAAGCCTTCTCAAAGAAGTGCCAGATCCTTTAGGAGCAACGAGAATCACGTCAACATTTTCCGGTGGTACGATCCCTGTTTGGTCCTTGTATGTAATGCCGAAACCGTGAGAGAAATAAAGCGCATCTCCATCCTTCAAATGTTTTTTAACTGTGGGCCACTGAGCTATCTGGCCGGCATCTGAAAGTAGATATTGAATAGTAGTCCCTTTTTCCAGTGCATCTTCTATTTCGAATAGATTATCACCTTCCACCCAGCCGTCAGCAACAGCCTTGTCCCAAGATTTGCCTCCTTTTCTTTGTCCGACGATTACATTGAATCCATTGTCTTTAAGATTCAGAGCCTGTCCTGGTCCCTGAACACCGTATCCGATAATTGCGATGGTTTCGTCTTTCATCACCTCTCGTGCCTTTTCAAGAGGAAATTCCTCCCGCGTAACTACTTGTTCGTCTACGCCTCCAAAATTGATTGTTGCCATTTTTCTGTTTATTATTTATGTTCTTATTTATCAGTAATCTTTAATACTTAATGAGTTTGACTCGCTCTCCTCCAATTCCTTTATGTATGCTTCTGTGCGACGTTTCGATTTTGAAATTGCTACCCGTCCTGATCGAATAAATTCCAATAACCCGAAAGGTGCTAGTTTTTTGTAGAGATCGTGGGTATCCTGTTTATGACCCGTTTTTTCAATGATGATGTGGTCTTCTTCTACAACTAAAATTCGAGCACCATTGTTTCTGACGAGCGATTCTATGTTTTGTCCGTTCAGGAATACTTTGGTGGGCACCTTATAAAGAGCTATTTCTTGATAGAAAATTTCATCCTCTTCATATACGAATGCACCAAGCACGTCTACTAGCTTACGGATTTGGCCACATACTTTATCGATTTTTTCTCTCGTTGTAGTAATCACAATAGTGAATCGGCTCATGCCTTTTACTTCTGAGGTGGAGACATTCAGGCTCTCCACATTCATTTTTCGTCTTGCGAAAATGATGGTGACATGATTTATAAGACCTGCTCGGTCTTCGGTAAGAACGGATAATGTGAATTGCTTTTCCATCATTTCAATCTAATTTCTGATACAGAGGCGCCTGCTGGCACCATTGGAAATACGTTTTCTTCCTTCTCCACTTCGGCTTCAAGCATAATTGACCCCTTGTGATTTAAGAATTCCTTCATCTTGGAATTGAGTTCTTCCCGACTGGTCACTTTCATGGATTTGATGCCATACCCTTTTATAATCAGCTGAAAATCAGGATTAACCATTTCTGTTGAAGCATATCGTCCATCAAAAAACAGCTCTTGCCATTGACGAACCATCCCAAGGAAATGATTATTCAACACCAGAATTTTAACATGAATTCCACATTGAGAAATGGTTCCAAGTTCCTGAATAGTCATCTGAAACCCTCCATCTCCAATAATGGCGATCACTTCCTTTTCTTCCTGACCCATTCTAGCTCCAATTGATGCAGGCAAAGCAAATCCCATGGTTCCAAGTCCTCCGGAGGTTACATGCTGTCGTGGATTCTTAAACTGATAGTGCTGGCTAGTAACCATTTGGTGTTGACCAACATCTGTGACAATTATTGCTTCTCCATTTGTTTGTGCTGAGAGCTCTCGAATTACTTCTCCCATTTTCAATCTGCCATCAATTGAACCTCCAAGTGTTTCATTTTCAATAGCCTTCAGTTTTTGAAATTCACTGAGCCAACTTGTATGCTCATTCCGATTTACTTTTCTAATCAAGGATTTCAGAGCCACTTTCGCGTCTGATACTAAAGCCACATCTGTTTTGACATTTTTATCTATTTCAGAAGGGTCAATATCTATGTGAATTACTTTGGCTTGTTTAGCATATCTCTCCAAATCGCCAGTTACCCGATCATCGAAGCGCATTCCCACAGCAATTAGAACATCGCATTCGTTGGTCAATAAATTCGGTGCATAATTGCCATGCATTCCAAGATAACCAACGTACAATGGATGATCAGTTGGCACGGCTGAAAGACCCAGTAAGGTTGCAGCCATTGGTATATCGGCCTTTTCAGCTAACTCAATAAGTTCCTTTTTTGCCTGTGATAAAATCACCCCTTGCCCGACAAGAAAAAACGGTTTTTTTGAATTGTTGATAAGATCAGCAGCTTCATCACTTTTACTTTCATCTAGCTGTGGATACGGCTGATAGCTCCGAATCCGGACGCACTTTTCGTAGGAAAAATGAAATGACTCGAATTGTGCATCTTTAGTGATGTCGATAAGTACTGGTCCTGGACGACCCGTATTGGCAATGTAAAATGCACGTGCAAGTGCGAATGGAATTTCTTCAGCTCTGGTTACCTGATAATTCCATTTAGTAACTGGCATAGAAATGCCTACAACATCTGTTTCCTGGAAGGCATCTGTTCCTAATAATGGAGAATATACTTGTCCGGTAATGCATACAATCGGAGTGGAATCAATCATGGCATCAGCAATTCCAGTTATTAAATTGGTTGCACCTGGACCAGATGTAGCAAAACAAACACCAGTCTTACCCGAAACCCGAGCAAATCCCTGCGCCGCATGAGCTGCACCTTGCTCATGTCGAACCAGAATGTGCTTCAAACGATCCTGATATTGGAAAAGCTGATCATAGATGGGCATGATCGCTCCACCCGGATAACCAAAAATGGTCTCAACGCCCTCTTCCAAAAGGCATTTTAAAACAGCTTCTGCTCCAGATAAGAGATTTGTCTGGACTTCCTTATTTTCTTGAATAAATAACGCAGGTGAGTTCATTTATTCGTCAGTTACACATCCTTCTGAAGCTGATGCTACGCAGTTGATGTATTTTTTTAAAACTCCTTTTTCAGCCTTATAATCTGGCTTCTTCCAACTCTTTTTTCGAGCCCTAAATTCTTGCTCAGAGAGCCTAACATTAATTTCATTGTTTTTCGCGTCAATACAAATAATATCCCCATCTTCAATCAACCCAAGTGGTCCTCCTTCCTGAGCCTCAGGTGTGATATGACCAACCACGAATCCATGTGATCCTCCTGAAAATCTGCCATCTGTAATTAGTGCCACATCCTTGCCTAAACCAGCCCCGGATACCGCACTTGTAGGTTTAAGCATTTCAGGCATACCAGGAGCTCCTTTTGGTCCGGAATATCGTATTACGATGACTTCCCCTTTTTGTACCTCCTTGCCTATCCCAGCAATTGCTTCAAATTCATCATTGTAGCATCTCGCTGGTCCTTCAAAGTATTCTCCTTCCTTCCCTGTGATTTTTGCGACTGCCCCAGCAGGAGCCAGGTTCCCATATAAGATTTGCAAATGGCCAGTAGTCTTAATCGGATTGGAAAAGTCATGAATGACCCTTTGTCCTTTTTCCAGATCTGGATATTGCGCAAGATTTTCAGCTAAAGATTTTCCGGTGACAGTCAGGCAATCCCCTTTGAGATAACCTGCTTCTAACATGGTTTTCATGAGTGCAGGAACACCACCAACATTATGTAAATCCTCCATCAAATATTCACCACTTGGCTTCATGTCCGCAATAAACGGAGTGGTGTCAGAAAGTCTCTGAAAATCATCCAAGCCAATAGGAACATCGACCGATTTGGCCATGGCTATTAAATGCAGCACAGCATTCGTTGATCCGCCCAAAACCAATATCACTCGGATGGCATTTTCGAACGCATCCTTTGTCATAATATCTCGAGGACGAATGCCTTCATTCATGAGATATTTTATCGCTTGTCCAATTTTGAAAGTCTCGGATTTCTTATCATCACTCTCTGCTGGGTTGGAAGAAGAAGTTGGTAGACTCATTCCCATGGCTTCAATCGCTGAAGACATAGTATTGGCAGTATACATACCTCCACATGCCCCTGGTCCGGGAATGGAATTCTTTATAATCCCATCATAATCTTCTTTGCTGATGTCGTTTCCTAGTTGTTTTCCATATGCCTCAAACGCCGACACGATGTTCAAGTCTTTACCCTTCCATTTACCAGGTCGAACGGATCCGCCATAAACCAAAATGCCTGGCCGGTTAAGTCTACCCAAGGCCATCATTGCTCCGGGCATATTCTTATCGCATCCTACAACAGGAACGATCGCATCATAGAATTGGGCATTGGCAACCGTTTCAATCGAGTCGGCAATGATATCTCTAGAGACCAAGGAGTATTTCATTCCAACCGTACCATTAGACATACCGTCACTTACTCCGATAGTGTGAAATATCAATCCGAGAAGATCAACTTCATTCACCCCTTTCTTCACCTGATGTGCCAGGATATTTAGGTGCATATTGCATGGATTCCCTTCAAAACCTGTGCTCACTATTCCTACTTGCCCTTTCTTCAGATCTGATTCGGATAACCCCAAAGCATACAACTGTGCCTGTGAACCAGGTTGTGAAGGATCTTGCGTGATAGTAGCGCTATGTTTGTTCAAAGTCATGTATTTTGGAGGTCTATTTAAATCTCAAATAATTGAATAGTCTGAAGAATCTCCTTTTAAAACTTGCTGCCTAAACATCAGCACGAGATCATTAGCAATGGTATATCTCCAATCAGACGTAAAAGTGCAATTATCAAGTTTGGACACAAAGCTCATTTCGTATGCTCCGTTTGAAAAGAAAGCAGCCTCCGATCCATTAATTTCATCAAGCTGAATGGCCTTTTCAATTACAGGATAGCCAAGAATAGTAGCGCAATTAATAATGGAGTCGCGCATTAAACCTGGAAAAACATCTTGATTCAGGACGGGCGTGTACAGAATTTCATCCTTAACAAAAAAGAAATTCGAACACTCGCCTCCTAGCACAAATCCCATATCGTCAACCAAAAGTGAAGTCTTGGCTGTACTACTCTGCCTAGATTCAGATGTTGCTTTTACTGATGTTGAATTTATTTCATCGAGCTCAATTACTGAAAAAGAAGCAGCCTTAGTTGCCGAGACCATTAACTTTCCTTTATCGGCATCTTCATACAACAATGCTCTTATGTGAGCATTTCCAAGATTGTTTCTTTCTAACACCTGATGAGTTATATTCAACAGGTCTGCAACAGAATAATCACATCTGATATTGGCACTCTTAGCTGCTTCAATTAACCTTTTGAAATGCTCATTAGCTTTGAAAATGTTGATGCCTGATTCTGACACGTAGCATCTCAACTCCTCGAATACACCTTGACCAAATAGCATGGCGTGATCCAAGAATTTTGTGTCTAGCTGAGACGTTTTCAGCCAATCGTTATCGAAGTAAATACTTGGGCTTTCAGGATGCATATTGTATTGATTTAGACTCCTTGACTAGTTTGGCAATTTTCGTTCCTACTTCCTCAGTTGTTTTTGGATCATCTGAATTCAGGTCAGTCGTTAAGTAATTTTGATCAATTACTTCTTTTACTGCATTTTCAATAGCCAGGGCCTCTGAATTAAGATCAAAAGACTTTAGTAGCAAGGCAGCAGATAATATGGTAGCAATTGGATTAGCAATATTTTTTCCAGCTGCTTCTGGATAGGAGCCATGAATTGGCTCAAAAACAGAGGTATGAACACCCACAGAAGCCGATGGTAGCAATCCAAGTGAACCGGTAATCACACTTGCTTCATCTGTCAGAATATCTCCAAACATATTTTCGGTAACAACCACGTCAAATTTTTTCGGCCATTGAATGAGCTGCATAGCTGCATTGTCGACAAACATGTAATCAGTTTCAATGTCCGAATATTCGTTTTCTATACGTTGAGCTACTTCTCGCCATAGTCTGGAAGTGCTCAGCACATTGGCTTTGTCAACTACGGTAAGACGCTTGTTTCGCTTGGCAGCTATGTCATACGCAAGCTTGAGTATCCTTTCTATTTCTTCTACAGTATAAACACAACTGTCAAAAGCCGTTCGACCATCTTCTGATCGTCCACTAGGCTCACCAAAGTATATTCCTCCCGTGAGTTCTCTTATTACCACGAAATCGGCTCCCTCTACTATGTCTTGTCTTAGAGGACTTTTAAAAGTGAGAGAAGGAAAGGTATTGACCGGACGAATATTGGCGTACAAGCCTAATTTCTTCCTCATACGCAGGAGTCCTTGCTCAGGACGAACCTTGGCCTTTGGATTATTGTCGTATTTTGGGTCACCGATCGCTCCAAAAAATACGGCATCTGAGTTCATACAAACTTTATGAGTATCGTCCGGATAAGGGTCACCTGTCGCATCTATTGCTGCGGCTCCCACAAGCGCAGAAGTGAATTCGAATTGATGGGAATAAACATCACTTATGGCGTTCAACACCTTCACCCCTTGTTCAATTATTTCCGGCCCGATTCCATCTCCCGGTAGTAATGCAATGTTATACTTCATTTACCTTTTCTTTAGTTGCCATTAAATTCAACATCTTAGTGGTCGCTTTAATTGCCGCCACAGTTTGATCTGAATCCAGACCTTTAGTTTTAAATAGTTTACCGTTTTTTTTCCATGTTATGGTGGTAAGAACTAGTGCATCAGTTTTTCCACCTGGCGGAATGCTTACTTCATAATCTGTCAATTCCGGAAGCGAATGACCCAATCTTAAATAAATTTCGGATAGAGCATTCATGAATGCATCGTACTGACCATCTCCGGCGGATGATTGCTGCTGAACAATGCCATTGACTGAAACAGAAACAGTAGCAGTTGGTTTTAGATCCTTCGCCGAAGCGAGGGAATAATTGAGTACTTCAATTTCAGAATTCAAACTTCCGTTACCCAATACGTCATCAATAATGAAAGGTAAATCCTCTTGAGTTATGTTTTCCTTTTTGTCTCCAAGCTCTATAATTCGTTCCGTGACTTTCCTGATTTCATTGGTACCCAATTGTATACCGAGATCTTCTAGATTATTATTGATATTGGACTTACCTGACAATTTTCCGAGCGCATACGTATAGGATCGCCCAAAGCGATTCGGCTTCAACTCTGTTTGATATAGCTGATTTTTTGAATCCCCGTCGGCATGAATGCCACTGGTTTGTGTGAACACGAACTCTCCAATAATCGGTTTGTTTTGAGGAATTCGGATACCAGAAAAGGTCTCAATCACTTTACAGACTTTGAATAACTTAGATTCATCCAAATTTGTCTCATAATTCAAATGATCATTCATAATTCCTATGACGCTTGAAAGTGGCACATTCCCGGCTCGTTCCCCAAGGCCATTTAATGTGGCATGGATACCATGAACACCTGCCTCTAATGCTTCAAATACATTTGCAACAGCTAGATCATAATCATTATGTGCGTGGAAGTCGAAATGGCTATCGGGAAATTTCTCGATCATATTTCCACAGAATGTTCTGACCTGTCTATGATTTAGAATTCCCAATGTATCAGGCAGCATAATGCGCTTGATTGGTGCACCATTCAAACCCTCAACCAGTTCATAAACGTACTCAGGGGATGCCAGCATTCCTTGTGACCAATCTTCCAGATATACATTAACAATAATCCCATGTTTATGAGCCAACTCAACAGTTGATAGAATATCGGCAATATGCTGTTCTGGAGTTTTTCTGAGTTGTTTCGTACAGTGATCCAATGATCCTTTGCATAAGAGATTCATCACTTTTCCACCAGCATCTTTTATCCACTTGATCGAAATTCCATTGTCTATGAATCCTAAAATTTCAATTTTATTCTCATGCCCTTTTTGTACGGCCCAATCCATAATTTTTTGAGCGCTACTATATTCTTCTTCTGAAACGCGAGCAGAAGCAATTTCCAATCGATCGACGCATTGTTCTTCCAGGAGGAGCTGTGCTAGACTGAGCTTCTCTTCTGCTGAAAAAGCAAGGCCTGATGTTTGTTCTCCATCACGTAGGGTCGTATCGAGGATTTCAATTCTCATTATGCTCGTGTTGATTCAAAGGCTTCAACTTTGTCTTTTATGGAGACCAAATAATCGATATCATCGTAACCGTTCTGTAGACATTCCTTTTTATAGCTACTTATATCGAATTTCGTAGATTCATTCGTTCCTTCAATTGTAAACGTTTGGTCACTAAGGTTTGCACTGAATATGGCATTCGAATCAACGGCAATAGATGCGAAAATTTTGTCAGCAAATTCTTTTGAAACTTGAATAGGCAGCACACTATTATTCAAGCAGTTATTACGAAAAATATCTGCAAAAAAGCTCGAAACGACTACCTTAAATCCATAGTCATGAACAGCCCAAGCTGCGTGCTCTCTACTAGATCCGCATCCAAAGTTTTTGCCCCCAATCAATATCTGACCTGAGTATCTGGGATCATTTAATGGAAAATTGGACACCTCGCGCCCTGATTCGTCGTATCTCCAATCTCTAAACAAGTTCTCTCCAAACCCATCGCGAGTGGTTGCTTTCAAGAATCTTGCGGGTATTATTTGATCCGTATCGACATTCTCAATTGGAACCGGAACAGCAGTTGATGTGATTGTTGTAAATTTTTCTAGTGCCATGGGTTTACAATTTTGCTACTTCACGGGGATCAATGATTTTACCTGAAACAGCAACAGCAGCCGCTGTTAAAGGACTTGCTAAAAGAGTTCGTGATCCAGGCCCTTGTCGTCCCTCAAAATTTCTGTTAGAAGTGGAAATAGCGTACTTCCCTTTGGGGACTTTGTCATCGTTCATGGCTAAACATGCCGAACAACCTGGTTGACGTAATTTGAATCCTGCTTCTTCCAAGATTTCTACAATGCCCTCTTCCTCCGCCTGTTTTTCAACTTGTTTAGATCCTGGTACAATCCAAGCGGTGATGCTATCCGCCTTCTTTCTACCTTTAACGAATTCAGCGACTTCTCGTAAATCTTCAATTCGACCATTCGTACAACTTCCGACAAATACATAATCAATGGACTTACCTATTAATTGATCTCCATCGGAGAAACCCATATAATCAATGGACTTTTTGAATGATTCTTTCTCTGAGGAATCTATTGTAGAAAGGATTGGGATTTGTCCGTTGACGTTGGTTCCCATTCCAGGGTTAGTCCCGAATGTAATCATAGGCTCAATGTCGTGCGCATCAAATACCAGCTCTTTATCGAAAGTTGCACCTTCATCCGTTTTTAGTTCAGACCATTTTTCTACTGCCTGGTCGAAATCAGCTCCTTGAGGTGCTTTTTCTCTATTTCGGATATAGTCAAATGTTGTTTGATCAGGAGCTATTAATCCACCTCTAGCACCCATTTCAATACTCATATTGCAAACCGTCATTCTTCCTTCCATGCTTAGATTTTCAAATGCACTACCGGCGTATTCTACAAAGTATCCAGTACCTCCACTTGCGGTTACTTTTGAAATGATGTACAAAATCAAATCTTTTGCGGTCACGCCATCAGCAAGATTTCCATTAACGGTAATCCTCATCTTTTTTGGTTTAGGCTGCATTATGCACTGAGATGCCAATACCATTTCAACTTCACTGGTCCCAATGCCAAAAGCGATCGCTCCAAACGCACCGTGTGTTGAAGTATGGCTATCACCACAAACTATTGTCATACCAGGTTGTGTTAACCCTAATTGAGGGCCGACAACATGAACAATTCCTTGATAGGGGTGATTTAATCCATAACACTCAATGCCATGATTTTCACAGTTTTCAGTCAGTTTATCAACCTGAAATTTAGAAAGTGCATCCTTGATAGGAATGTGCTGATCAATGGTTGGCACATTGTGATCTGGTGTGGCGAAGGTTCTATCCGAGTGAAAAACGGATACCCCTCGCTTCTCAATTCCTGCAAAAGCCTGAGGGCTGGTCACTTCATGAATAAGGTGACAATCAATATACAGCGCACTCGGTCCGTCCTCAATGGTACTTACCACATGAGAATCCCAAATTTTATCAAATAGCGTTTTCATTTCCAATCTTTTGTATTTCAGGTTATTTAAATTCAATACATAAAAAAAGCGCCGTTCCTGTTAGGAACGACGCTCTAAATTTTCAATAAGAGCAATGTCATTCCCGACTGAAGCCTAAGACCTCAATAATTAGTGTAATAGAAATGACTATCCTCTTGTTCATGTTTTCGTTTTGTAGTCACACTGTTACGTTTAAAATTCAATACCATCCAAATGTTTTTCTCTACCCATATTTTCAAACAAGTACGGAAGCCAATTTTTTCAAATCAGAATCTTCGATTATATCCTTTTTATCAGCTAGATCTAGAAACATTTTATAGACCTCTTCCAAATCATCCTTTGCTGGATTAATATCCAATTTATTGAGTCGATATTTCAAAGCAGCCCTTCCACTTCGAGCCGTGAGTACAATTAGAGATTGTCCAACACCCACTTCCTTAGGATCAATTATTTCGTAGTTGTCTCTGTTCTTTATTACTCCATCCTGATGAATGCCCGAGGAATGAGCAAAAGCATTGCTCCCAACAATAGCCTTATTGGGTTGTACAATCATCCCCATGGTGCTAGATACCAAATCGCTGATTAGATGAAGCTTCTCAGATACTATTCCAGTATTGTAATTCAACTGCCCTCTGTGTTTTTTGATAATCATCACGACTTCTTCCAGTGAAGTATTGCCTGCACGCTCTCCAATTCCATTGATTGTGCATTCCACCTGTCTAGCTCCATTTTGAACGCCTGCAATTGAATTTGCTGTTGCCAATCCCAGATCATTGTGACAGTGTGTAGAGATTGTAGCTTTTTCAATATTTCTCACATTCTCTTTGAGGTACTTGATTTTTGCTCCGTACTCTTCTGGCAAACAATAGCCAGTAGAATCCGGAATATTCACAACGGTAGCACCCGAGGCAATGGCCACCTCTAACACTTGAGCAAGAAATACATTCTCAGTTCTACCAGCATCTTCTGCGTAGAATTCAATGTCCTCTACATATTTTTTTGCGTAACTCACAGAGCGCCGGACAATCTCGACAATATTTTCTCTTGTGGTTTGTATTTTAGTAAACACATGTTGGTCAGAGGTCCCGATACCAGTATGAATTCTTGGATGCGCTGCTTTTTCTATTGCTTTAGCGGCTGCATCAATGTCTTTTTCAACAGCTCGTGATAATGCACAAACCGTGGATTTTTTAATCAGTTTTGAAATTTGTCTAACACTCTCGAAATCACCAGGGCTCGATATAGGGAATCCAGCTTCGATGACATCAACGCCAAGTTCTTCCAAATGCTCTGCAATAAGAAGTTTACTCTCTGCATCTAAACGACCTCCAGGAATCTGCTCTCCATCTCTAAGAGTTGTATCAAAGATTTTAATTCTATTATTATCCATACAGCGTAAGTCAAGTCGTCTATAGATCGATCTTCGTCTATCTCGTTCTGGTTGATAAAATACTTGGCTTCAAAGCTAGTTCTCAAGAAAAATGGATAGAATACCAATATTCTGATTAATTACGATTGCTAAATAGCTATAAACTGCTTAATTATCAATTAAAAGGTATATTTGATTTATATAAATACTATGCCTAAAGCCAGATCCAACACGTTATTCGTGCTAATAAAATCCTTAAGTAAGAGTGAAAAACGCTATTTCAAATTGTCACAGACCTCTGATGAGGATCAGAAATATCTTCGCCTTTTTGAGCTTCTCGATCTCCAAGCAGATTTTAACGATGAAGAAATCCTACTGTCAGAGCCTTCCTTCAACGCGTCACAATACTCCAATCTCAAAGCCCATTTGTATGGTAAGATTTTGCGATCACTTCGTGATTTCTCCATGCCATCCATAGCCGGTATTCAAATTCGAGAACTAATAGACGAAGCACAGATTTTGTTCAACAAAAGCCTATATCAACAATGTTCCCAGCGGATTAAGAAAGCCGCCAAACTTGCTACTAAGACTGATAACCTTGAACTTCAACTAGAAATCCTACAGTGGAAAAAGCGTTTAATGACCCAGACTGTGGATTGGGAAAATCAATTTTATGTGGATGAAGTTGTTGCTGAGGTGCAGACTGTGAACGAACGCATAAATAACATAAACACATTTTCAAATCTTCAGGCGCAGTTGCAATCACATTACAGGAAATCAGGGTATTTAAGAGAGGAAAATGAGCTTTTAAAAATCAGTCAAATTACGGCGAAGCTTTCCGAGATCGATGATACGAATTTTTCAATATCCGAAAAGCTAAGTCTATATCATGTTTACATTGGGTACTACGTCTTTGTTCAGGACTTTAAAAACGCCTATGTTTTTGCCAAAAAATGGGTAGACATTTTCAGGAGCAATCATGCGCTTATTCAGCCAAAACTCGATTACTACATTCAAGGCTTGAACTATTTGTTAATTGCTCAAAACAAATTGTTACTTCTTGGAGAGTTTCAAGAAACTAAGAAAGAGCTCCGATCTTTAAATAAATTACCCAGATCGTATTATAACGAAAACATTCGGGTAAAGCTTTTAAAATATACTTTCGTTCACGAGTTTAACAGTCTCTTTCTTAGTGGTGAATTTGATAAGGGAGTGGCTCTCTTAGAACATCTTTCTTCGGGCGTTGATGGCTTTATCAATCAATTGGATGCACATTCAAAAGTTATCCTCTTCTATAAAGCTGCCTGCCTGTATTTTGGCAATGGGAATTTTAAGCAAACGATTTTTTGGATTAACAAAATCCTCGTCTTTAAAGAGGTTGATTTAAGAGAGGATATACATGGGTTTGCCAGAATTCTCAATTTAATAAGTCATTATGAACTTGGGAATATAGAGCTAATTGAATACTATGTGCGATCAACGTATCGGTTCTTGATGAAAAAGGAAGACTTGCATCAGTACCAAAAATCAATTCTACGATTTCTAAAAAGTCTGCATCCTCAACTGAGTTCGGCTGAAGTTACCAACCGTTTTAAATCACTTCGAGATAAGATGCTTGAATTACGCAAAAACCCTTTTGAAATGAGAATATTCGTTTATTTCGACATAGTTTCTTGGTTGGATTCAAAAATCGATAACCGACCATTAATTGACATCCTGAAGGAGAAGGCCTTAGAACGAGAGCGGACTCCTGATCCCTAAAAAAAATTCACCCTAATACACCAAGAGATAAACTAAAAACTTTCTATTGAGTAGGATTTAAGGGGTGTGACTTACCTGAGCTCTCTTGCTTAGATACTGCAACTTCTCGCACAAATCACCCTGTAATAAAAAACCCACGTAAATCATGGGTTTCTTTTAAGTGACTCGGCTGGGGTTCGAACCCAGGACCCTCTCCTTAAAAGGGAGATGCTCTACCAGCTGAGCTACCGAATCGTCCTTTCGTATAAAATGAAACGCAATTCAAAGACCATGCTTTAAATTGCGGTTGCAAAAATAGACATCTAATCACAAAATCCAACCATGATTGGAAATTTAAAAACCCTAGTATTCTGCTTACTGCTAAACACAGTTTTGTTCCCGACTTTAGCTCAGTCAAATGAACAACTTGCCGATGCGGATTCATTGTTTATGAACCAGAAATATACGGAAGCATTTTCCGTCTATTCAGAGCTCTTTACCTCTGGTGAAGTCACTCAAGCCATGCTATTAAAAATGGCCTTCATCAAAGAAGGCCTAGGAGATACTCAACAAGCACTGCTCTATTTGGATCAATATTATACTCTAACAGCTGACAAGTCGGTCTTGTTAAAAATGCAGGAGTTAGCAGACGAAAATCAACTGAACGGATACAAGGTTGAAGACAAGGATTTTTTCTTGAATTTTATCAATTTGTATTTGTTAGAACTACAAGTCGCTCTTCTTGCTATCAGCTTGTTCCTATTGGCCTTTACCCATCAGTCGAAGAAAAAGAAACGAATGCCTCTGGGGATCCCAATTCTTCAAATAATCGTACTCGCTACTTTTTTGATTTTATCCAATGATTTAATTGAGTCCGACACGAAGATTATCCAATCTTCTACCCTTTTGATGAGCGGCCCCTCTGCTGGTGCTGAACCCGTGGGTTGGATTAATTCTGGTCATAAAGTTGAAGTGATAGATAAATCCGATGTTTGGACAAAAATACGTTGGGAAGAGGAGGAGGCTTATATCAGAAACTCGAAACTGAAATAGGCAGAAGTCTCAATCTAATCGCATTAGCCAAAAGGCGATCCCGGTTCTTTTGCCATCACATTATAGACGATCCTATCCATTCGTCCTGGCATCCATTTGTTTAAAAAGATTGTGAGCCACCCATACATAGTAAGCACCCGATCTCGTTTCCTTTTTTTCATTGCTCGGTAAATCTTACCGGCCACATCGTCAGTTGACATCATTTTGCTCTCATCGCGTGGTGATTCACCTTGTACGGATCCATCAACGGAAAGCGCATTATTTCGAATATTCGTACCAGTGAAACTTGGGCAGACCACCATCACATGAACCCCTTGTTTCATTACTTCAGTCCGAAGGGCTTCATAAAACCCCTGCATTGCAAATTTGGAAGCAGTGTAAGCCGTGCGTGCTGGAGTCCCTCGCCATCCGTTAATTGAAGAAATTCCTATAATCGATCCTTTGGTTTTTAGGATATGTGGCAAAGCAAATTTTGTGGCATAGAGTGCACCGAAAAAATTTATCTTCATTACCTGCTCAAAAACATCAATATCCAAATCACTGAACAAAGCCCGCATCGATACTCCTGCATTACAAACAAGCACATTAATCTGTCCGAATTTCTCAATGGTCGTAGAAATCAATTTCTCATTCGCTTCTTTACTTGCAGCATCTGAGCTCAAACCTAAGAATGAATCACACCCCTGCGCTACCAACTTGCCTTCTACTTCAGCCATTCGCTCCTGATTGCGCCCTGTGAATACTACGACATATCCTTCTTTAGCATATTTTAGCACAAGTCCGCGACCTATGCCAGAAGAACCACCGGTGATAACCGCAACAGGCTTATTCATGTAAATCTCTTTTATATTTCAAAACTAATCTCATTTTATTTGATAATACAACGTTAATAGTCAGCTGCTCATCTTAGCCTCAGCTAACTTTATATCATGAGAATACTTCTTGTACTCCTTTTTGCTGTTTTGGTTTCATCAAGTATTGCACAACAGCTAACAGGCAAAACATTGGACGAAAAGGGAGAACCGCTACCATTCGCTACTATTCATATACTAGGTACAACTACAGGAACCACAAGTAACTCAAATGGTGCTTATCATCTCAATTTAGACCCTGGTAAATACACAATTGTAGTACAATATGTTGGCTATCAAAAGGAACAAAAGGAGATCAAAGTTGGTTCGTCAAACTTCGAAATAGATTTTCAGCTTCTCCCTGAAGTTTTTAAGCTTAGAGAAGTAGTCGTTACAGCTGGTGAAAATCCCGCTGACCGAGTCATTCGAGAAGCGATCAAAAAGAGAAAATTCTATCTGAAGGAAGTGAACGCCTATTCCTGCAATGTGTACATCAAAGGCCTCCAACGATTGGATACATTTCCAGAGAAAATTCTTGGTATAAAACTGACCTTGGATACTGGAATTGTCTATCTGTCGGAATCCATTTCCGAACTAAAATTTATGCAGCCGGACCGGATAAGTGAACGGATGATTTCCTCAAAAGTGAGTGGGAACAATCAGGGATTTAGTTGGAATCAGGCCTCCGACATGATGATAAATATGTATGAAGGCACATTCATCATTGATGGACTAAGCGAACGCCCCTTTGTATCACCGATAGCCAATAATGCCTTCTTGTTTTATGATTATGAATTGATCGGGCTAATTCAGGAGGGGGATTTATTGATTAATAAAATCAAACTCCTGCCCAAACGCGCCACTGACCCTGTCTTTGATGGACATATTTATATAGTGGAAGATGAATGGCGGATGCATAGCGTGGATGCCCTTCTCACCAAATCCCGGGGAATAGAATTTGTTGATTCGCTGACTTTGCGACAAGTTTTCGCCAAAGCTGACCATGAAATCTGGATGCCCATTTCGCAGAGATTCGGCTTCATGTTCAAAGTTTTCGGAATAAAGGGTAGCGGCCACTTCAATGCTGTCTATTCGGATTATCAGATTGAGCCAAATTACGAATTGCTAGCCTCCAATAACATTCAAGTTGAGGATAGTAGTGCGCTATTCGACAAAAAGGATTTTACAAAGGAGATTATGTATGTAGAGGAGGGAAGCAATGAAAAAGACAGTATCTATTGGCAGGCTGCCAGACCTATACCATTAAGTTCGATAGAGGTTCGAGATTATCACGATAAAGACAGTATTCGAATAGTGAAGGATAGCAAGGTTTATAAGGATTCGGTGGACGTAGAACGAAATAAATTGACGGTGGGCAAACTGCTGCTATCTGGGTATACGATACATCGCTCATATGACGAGCATAGATTTGATTTCCCAACAATTTTATCTTCCTTCCAGTACAACACCGTCGAAGGGGCTGTCACGAATCTGGGATTTAGCTACGTAAAGTTGCAGGATCGTCGTTTTCATTATCGTATTTCTCCAGAGGTGAGGTATGGATTTTCTAATGAAAAATTGCACGCGAAAACAACCTTTTTCTTTCGTACGCTCGATAAAAAATTCACTTCGTTTTCGGGAGGTGGTGGTCAATATGTAAGTCAGATTAATGAATCCAATCCTGTTGATGAGTTCATGAATACGTTTAATTCGCTAGTCTACGGACGAAGTTTCATCAAACTCTTCGAAAAGGGATTTGTATATGGCCAATATCAACAGGAAATTGTGAATGGTCTATTTATGTGGACCAGGCTTGAATATGCTAACCGCAATCAGCTTTTTAATACATCAAATTATTCATTCAAAGATCAAACATACTACGAGCCGAATCAGCCAGTAAATGCTGAACTTGCGGATACTTCAATCGGGCAGCACCAAGCTTTGGTTTTTGATTTGAATTTGAGGGTTCGCTTCGGGCAGACCTATCAGACACGTCCCGATCGTCGAATCATTTATAAACCAAAAACACCTGAACTAACTATCAAATACCGAAAGGGTCTTGCAATTTTAGGTAGTGATGTGAATTTCGATAAATGGGAATTATCAATTGCTGATGATATGAATTTTGGACTCGTAGGAAATAGTAAATACATAGTGAGTACGGGTGGATTTATGAATAAGAAGCAATTGCCTTTCATTAATTATCAACATTTCAATGGCAACACACTATGGTATGCACGAGTAGAAGGAGATCGGCAATACCAGCTTTTGGATTATTATCTTTTCAGCACCTCCGAAAACTATTTGGAAATTCACTACGAGCATCATTTCAATGAATTCCTCCTAAACAAGATACCGCTACTTAGAAAACTGAACTGGCAAGCTGTGGCTTCTACGCATTATCTCACCACCAAAGCTGTCGGTAATTACCTTGAATTAGGTGTGGGTATTGAGCATATTTTCAAATTTATGCGCATCGATTATTTCCGATCTATCCAAGATGGTACGTTCAATAAACCGATTGCCAACCAAGCCATTCGATTTGGAGTAGGGTTTTAGGTCATATGTCTACAGTTTATTTAAGTGAAGACACTCATGAGATGACTATCTCAATACGAGAAGAAATTTGACTTAAGTCGTACGTTTCAGCCAGCAGATTTTTCGAGCAATTATCAGATTTTTCTTAAATTGAAGTTCCAAACCAACCTACAATCAACATGACTGAAAGAACTTCACCCCCAATCTGGTATTGGATAGTCTCTATTGTTGCACTTCTCTGGAATAGCATGGGCGTATCAGAATATCTAAGGCAAGCGTATATGACTGCCGAAGAACTAGCTAAGTTGCCGGCTGATGTCCAAGAAATGTATCCGGATGTACCCGCTTGGGTAACAGCGACCTTTGCGATCGCTGTTTTTGGAGGTACAATTGGTGCTATCCTCCTTTTGCTCAGGAAAAGGCTTGCTGTTGTGATTTTTGGTCTATCCCTTTTGGGAGTAATTGTCCAGTGGACCTATCTTCTTTTTGTTGCTAAAATTGAAGGTCTGACTGATGGTGGGCAAATTGTTATGCCAATTCTGATTCCACTCTTTTCAGTCTTGTTTGTTTGGTTTGCCAAAACAGCTAAAGACAAGGGTTGGATATCATAGGCAATGTTTCTTTAAACAACGTCATATGAAATTACAAAATGTCCCCATATCAGTCCTTTTAAGTGTATTCTTTGTATCCTGTGTAAGCAACAGCTTTGACGAACGCTTGGCTGGAAGTATAGAAGTTGAAGGCAACTCTTATGAAGTCTACTTGTTGGGAAATGATTCCCTCGAAACATCAGGATTCTTCTATCTTAAACGAATAGAGCTACGTGAAAATAGTAATGCCTCTCCGTATTTAGTTATTGATAGTCTTGATCATCCGGCTTTTGGAGAGTACGTGTCGCTAGACGACAGAAATTTTGATGGACATCCTGATATTTCTATTCAATCTGATGAACCTGACTATCAATGGAATCCTTATTCTCTATGGCTTTATGATGCCGATCAAAAAAAGTTCAACTACAACAGTTTCTTGGAAGATGCACCAGAAGAAACCTACTGGATTGATGAGGCTAAGCAAATTATGATACCCTATTTTGATCGAGGCGAGACTCGCACAAACTCATTTTACGCTTTTGAGGACAGAGATTTTGTTTTGGTTGAAGAAGAAATAACCGTTGATGGATCTCTCACAATGGGGTTTGAAGTTACAACAATATCCAAGCGAGTGGGTGGGAAAATGAAAGTAGTTAATACAATTACATCGGCTGGAGGCCTGGAACTTAAAAGAAGCGGGACACTCACAGACAAAGATGACATCAAATCCTTTCTGGAAATATTTGGAGATGATGCTCTATTCCAGCCCATAATTAAAGAAGGCTCATCTTTAACTCAATACCACGACTCTTGTGAAAAAGCAGGATTCACATTAGGTTTAGCAGCAAGCGAAGATTGGGAAACTCCATATGAACTTTTTTATCCCGTGTTAGATTGGGAAGAAATGTACGAAGGACCAGATGAAATGAGTGCTATTGAGAAAATCAATTACAGATCCAGTGGTAACAACTTTACCCTAACTCTGAAATTTCTGGAAGAATATTATGATGATGAAATCGAAGATTACAACTACAATCTTAGGGATGACACAGAAACTCTTACAGCCAACTTCGATAGTGAAAATTATAGGTGGGTTTTTCGTTATAATACAGAATATCATCAAAGCTATTTTATGCATACTGATCAAGCAGATAATCTCCCAATGGATGAAGATGAATGCGAAGGATATGGTGAAGACTATTAGTTGCCTTGAGGATTCGTAAACAAAATATATTCATCCAAATCATTTACTAATATTCTTACTATCTCTTCTTTACATTTGCGCTCCTTATGAAATTTGGAGAGATAGTTGAAAATCTGGAAATCACCGGCATTTCCTCAGAAGGTAAAAGTATCGGGCGACATGATGGCCTAGTTGTGTTTGTGAAAGATGGCGTTCCGGGCGATGTTGCTGACGTTCAAATAACCCACCGGCGTAGGCGTTTTGTGGAAGGGCAAATTCACAAGCTTCATACTTCTTCACCACATCGTACTAAACCTTTTTGTGAACACTTTGGCACATGTGGAGGCTGCAAATGGCAACACCTTTCCTATGAAGCACAACTTCAATATAAGCAGGAACACGTGTCGGAGAATCTTGCAAAGATTAGCGGATTAGAATTGCCTCGAATAAATGAGATTATTCATTCGCAGGAGACCACACATTATCGAAACAAGCTAGAATTCACCTTCTCAAACAAGCGGTGGTTGACCAAAGAAGAAATTGGAACAGACTCGGTTCTTGACCGAAACGCTCTGGGCTTTCACATTCCGAAGCGCTTCGATAAAATTCTCGATATCAATACGTGTCACCTGCAAGCTGACCCCTCGAATGAAATTCGCTTAGCGGTCAAGGATTATGCTGTTAAAAATGGAATTACCTTTTTCGATATTCGAGAGCAGCATGGGCTACTTCGAAACCTAATTATTAGAACTTCATCCACTGGAGAATTGATGGTGATTGTTCAGTTTTTTGAAACGGCATACGAAACTATCAAAAAATTGATGTCTTTTCTGAAGGAAGAATTTCCCAAGATTACCTCACTGAACTACATTATTAATCAGAAGAAAAATGAAACCTTTAATGATCAGAAAGTAATCTGCTACAACGGCACACCATTTATTCAGGAGCAAATGGACGATCTAACATTTCGGATTGGCCCAAAATCATTTTATCAAACAAACTCCAAGCAAGCGCATCGGCTCTACCAAATTGCTGAAGAAATGGCAGAATTCAAAGGAGACGAAGTGGTCTTTGATTTGTATACCGGGACAGGTACTATTGCGAATTTTATAGCTCGAAAGGTCAAAAAAGTAGTTGGGGTGGAGTATGTTCCAGAAGCAATCGAAGACGCAAAGGTGAATTCAGAAATTAATGAGATTAATAATACTGAATTCTTTGCAGGCGATATGAAAGACGTGCTAAATGAAGAATTTGTTAAAGCCCATGGTCAGCCAGACGTAATAATCGCTGATCCACCAAGAGCCGGCATGCACGCAGACGTGATTGAAGTGTTGAACAAAATCAAGCCCTCTAAGCTTGTTTATGTCAGCTGCAATCCTGCTACTCAGGCTAGAGATATTGAGCTACTTTCCGGTACTTTTGAAGTTATACAAATTCAGCCTGTTGACATGTTCCCTCAGACGCAGCATGTGGAGAATGTGATTTTGTTGGAGTTGAGAAAGTAAATGAGAAATTCATTGAGGAAACTATGAAAATCCAATACCAAAACGGCTATCAAATAAGTTCTTCTTTCCAATTTTTTCTTAATCTTTCCTATCTTTTCCAAATTAATTATTTGGATTCCAAAGCCTGTTTTTGAGTTCAATTAAACCCGAAATATGCAATAAGAATTCTATTCCGATCCAAAACAACTGTGAATCAGCCACTTCGTTCGAGTTATGTCCTTAAGCATAGCGGTGCTATGCTTTTCATCCATAACTCACTGATTCTTTATTCTTTTGAATCTCATAAAAAAAACCAATATTTGAGGTAGTGATCCTTCTATTTTTGCATAGATGCGATCAAATTCTCTTGGGCCTCCATAGATGGCTCGATCTATTTCAAAGTCAATCGTTTCCAGCCCCTTGGGATTAGTAATTACCTCAGACTTACCAATTTCATCTCCTGAGGGATCGAAGACTTTGACGAGCAGGTTGGGATTTGAACGACCAGCCTCTTCAGCCAACTCCAGATTCCAAAACTTTATATGATACTTACCATGTTCATCTGTTATCGTCTCATCCAACAGGTTTGATAATCCCAGTACACAGTCATAGGCGTTGACGGCCAGCGAATGCAAGGGGGTGCCGTTAGGCAGGGTCACCTTGCCTACAACTTCATAATAATTGAGAATGGTTACTTCAATCGGTGTAGTAACTGTTGCAAGGGCGTCACCAGCAGGATTATGGTCTTCTCGATAGCGCAGAACAGTACCAGAGCTCGATTCTAAACACGGCATTCGCATCATTGAGAACAGAACATGACAACTCGACAAGTCCATCCTGACTCGTTTGACTTTCATGTTGAAGCACACCGTCCAAACTGACCTTTGCCTTTAGGTTTGCTATAATCTGATTCGCTGCGTTGACTACCTTGATGCGAAACCTATGATTATACCTAATATCTAATACGATTGGTTCTTGAGGGTTGAATGGACCTATTGGTCCGATATCAAAACCGCCTCCTACTACTCCTCCCATAGTGAATGTGTTTTAAGGATTATAATTTTATATATGTCTTTTTCAATTCTTTGTCAATGGTTCTTCATATTCTCTTTTTTCTATTTCTCAAAGATCCTCTGGCGTGCTGAAGGGCTACATGCTGCTTCCACTTGCTAACTGCCACATGGTTAAATGTAGAGACCAGAATTGATCAACTGGCATTAACTCTGTTGGGTAATTCAGGCCTTCGAGACCAATTTCACACTCCTATAGGAGTACATCATAGCTCAATTGTTCTTCTTCAGAAAGAGTAGACTTATCATATTCTGCTATCAGGTTTTTATATTTATAAAGAGCTCATTCACCTCCTGATTGTATGATTGAGTCAGGTTATTGGGCAATATGTTATTGAACCGATTGTCACCAATAGAAGTGGCCTCAAACGGGAAAAGTAAAAGTCGCTCTTGATTGTAATCTTCAAATACATCGGCTATTGGTTTCTGAGTATTCACTGGATGGCTTGCACGAAAGCAAGGAGCAAAAAACAATTAAGAGTAAAGTGCTCCGTGTCATAGGTTAGAGTTTTTGGTGAAAGATAGAAGGATTATATCATTTTAAAGAACACTATATATTTGAGTGGTGGGCAAATGGCTCATGTTTTGATCTCAATTTTTTCAATTTCCAACTTCCGCCTTAATCATCACCATCTGAGATGATGCATGTGGGTCATTCGAGAAAATTGTCACATTCTTAAACTGCTTACCTCTCCTGCCTTTAGTGTTGAAAATCACTTTCATATTTACTTTCTCTCCCGGCTGAAGCGTATCCTTTTCTAATAATGTTGTAGTACAGTCACAGTTCGATTTAGTGCCGCGGATATTCAATTCGCTCTTTCCGGAATTGATTAGGACAAAATTTATTTCAATTGTGTCATTCTTGGCCACCTTCTTAAAGTCATAAGAATTTTTAGCGAAGGTCAGCTTAGGAGCGTTTTCGAGTTCTTCTTCCGTCATAGGCGGAAAATACTCCTCAATTGTGGTCACAACATTTATACTCTTTTCTCCTGCGCTCGATTCTGAAGTTTTAAGAATTATCTGATTCGTTTGATATCCTAAGTCGTCATTAACATCTGGATCATAAGTGATTCTAATCAGTCCCCTTCCTTTTGGCTGAAGCTCAGTAGGTTCAAATTCCATTGAAATAAAATCCGGTAGTATCATTTCTTCCTGCAAAAATGTGAACGCGCTATCCGAGTCATTATAAGCTTCAAACTCTCTGGTTACTCGTTTTTCAGTAGTGATCTTTCCCAAATTAAAAAATCGATACTTCATTCTCAAAGCCCCCATCTTAGTAGGCAATTCATTCTGTACGCTTTTGGGAGCCGGTATTACGTACCCTTCAATTAAAAGAGCAATCTTGGAATTCGAAGCGTCTGAGATTACGTGAAGTGACTTAACGAAATCCCCAGGTCTATTGCTAGTGTTGAATAAAGCAGTTACTATTCCCGAATCACCAGGCATAAGTTCTTCCTTAGACCATAAGGAGGAAGTGCATCCACAAGACACATTTACATCACTGATCTTTACATTTTGATCTCCAGAATTCACAAATAAGAAAGAATATTCAGCAGAGCCATCCGCTTCCTTTATTCTACCAAAATCATGTATTTCTTTTTGGAAATTGAGGATACCTTGTCCTATTAAAACTTCAGAAACAATGACAAAGCAAGTAAAAATGTATAACCTCATATATTCAATTTATTATGTCGCATACGAACGTCCCACAAAGGTATTAGGTTTGCTAAAAAAAAGTCCATGGCACGTGTACTTACCGGCATTCAAAGTTCTGGAAAACCTCACTTAGGCAATCTACTCGGTGCGATAGTGCCTGCAATAGAATTGTCTAAGAACTCTTCAAATGAGTCATTCTTTTTTATTGCTGATCTTCATTCGATGACTACTATCAAAAATGCTGAGGAAAGGAGGCATAACATTAATGAAATATCGGCAGCTTGGATTGCATGCGGATTTGACACAGAGAAGAACACTTTCTATCGTCAGTCCAGAGTTAATGAAGTTTGTGAGCTTGCGTGGTTTCTTAGTTGCGTTACCCCATTTCCAATGTTGGCCAACGCACACTCTTTTAAGGACAAGACAGATAAACTGGCAGATGTAAATGCAGGTTTATTTACATACCCTGTACTGATGGCTGCAGACATCATTTTATATGATGCTGACATTGTACCTGTGGGTAAAGATCAAAAGCAGCACGTGGAGATGACTCGTGATATTGCCAATGGCTTCAACCATAAATTTGGGGAGACCTTTGTCATTCCTGAAGCAAGAATAGATGAAAATGTCATGGTCGTTCCTGGAACTGATGGGCAAAAGATGAGCAAATCATATGGTAATACGCTGGACGTTTTTTCTCCAGAGAAGGAACTAAAGAAACAAGTCATGTCCATTATTACGGACAGTCTCCCACTGGAGTCTCCAAAAAATCCCGACACTTGCCAAGTCTTTCATATCTATAAGCTACTTGCCGATGGAGGCCAAATAACAGAAATGCGGAATAATTATGAAGGCGGGGATTATGGTTATGGACACGCCAAACTGGCTTTGTTCGAATTGATTCTGGAAAAATTTAAAGCCGAGCGTCAGAAGTTTGACTATTTAATGGCCAACCTTGATGAACTGGAAACGAGGCTACAAAATGGTGAAGCGAAAGCAAGGATTATAGCAAACAAAACTCTGACAAAAGTCCGCATCAAACTAGGATACTAATGCCCAAACGATTGCATTTAAAAATAATAACTCGAATTTTTACATATGGATAATAAGCAAAAAGCTCAGAAATGGCTGGATAACGAGGTGATTGATCCTCAAACCAAGGAGCAAGTAACGTGGCTATTGAAGAATCCAGATGGTTTACAAGACGCTTTCTATAAAGACCTTGAATTTGGAACTGGAGGCCTAAGAGGATTGATGGGGGTGGGCACCAATCGCATGAATAAATATACTGTGGGTATGACCACACAGGGTCTTTGCAATTACCTCCACAGTCAATTTCCTAATCAGGAGATTAAAGTAGCCATCGCCTTTGACAGCAGAAACAATAGCCCATTTTTCGCCCAAACTACGGCAGACGTTTTTTCCGCGAATGGCATCAGGGTTTATAAATTTTCAGAACTACGACCAACCCCTGAACTTTCTTTTGCGATCAGGGAGTTGGGTTGCCAGAGTGGCGTTGTTCTCACCGCTTCTCACAATCCCAAAGAGTATAATGGCTACAAAGCTTATTGGTCTGATGGAGCTCAGCTGATCACACCGCATGACAAGGGTGTTATTGAAGAAGTAAGAAAAATTGCCTCTTTTGATCAAGTAAAATTCGATGGGAATTCGGAATTAATTGAAAATATCGATTCACAATTCGATGAAAAATACTTGAAGAAAATTCTTGAACTCAGAGTGTGTGAGGATAACGATGTGGATAAGAATGTGAAGATTGTATATTCCTCAATCCATGGCACAGGCATTACGCTGGTTCCTCAGGCATTGGAAAAATTAGGCTTTTCAAATATTTCAATTGTTGAGGCTCAAGCCGAACCTAATGGAAACTTCCCAACTGTTGTGTATCCAAATCCAGAGGAGACGGAAGCTATGCAGCTAGCTCTCGACCAAGCCAAGGAAGAAAATGCAGATTTGATATTAGCGACAGATCCGGATGCGGATCGAGTAGGTATAGGTGTGAAAAATCAAAATGGTGATTTTCAATTGTTGAATGGAAACCAGACTGGTAGTTTGTTGCTGTATTACATTCTCAAAAAGAAAGTAGAGGCAGGGCTGAATGGAAGTGAATTTACAGTGAACACAATAGTTACTACTGACCTGATGAATGTGATTTCCGAAGAACATGGAGTAACTGCATATGAAACCCTGACAGGATTCAAGCATATAGCCAAACTCATTCGAGAAAAGGAAGGTTCAGAAAAATTTCTTGCAGGAGGAGAAGAAAGTTACGGCTACATGATTGGAGATTTTGTGCGAGACAAAGATGCCATTGCCAGTTGCACATTGATCACTGAAATGGCCGGCTGGGCAAAAAAACAGGGCAAATCAATATTTGATATTCTTCTTGATATTTATTTAGAATATGGCTTGTATCAAGAATCCATGTATCCACTCGTTAAAAAAGGCCAGTCAGGCGCTAACGAAATCATGGACATGATGATCGAATATAGAAACAACCCTCCAACAAAATTGGGAGGTTCTTCTGTTATTAAAGTCGTTGACTATCAGCACAGTACTATACAGCATAGCTCCGGAGTTATTGAGAGATTTGAATTTGACAAGTCGAATGTGCTCCAATACTTGACAGAAGATGGTGCTAAAATATCTGTACGACCATCTGGAACAGAACCAAAAATCAAATTCTACTTTTCGGCGAAAACATCTCTCGAATCAAAAGAAGCATACGAAGAAACACTTCAAAGTCTTGATAAAAAGCTAGATTCACTACGAATAGACATACTGAGGTAACCTTTGTAATATGGTGGCTTAGTGTTAATTTGCAGTGATTTTGATGAGAATTTTCAGGCAAATCATTCACCAACTTAATGTAACCTAGAGGGCGTTGGAAGTATACT
>JAAEPI010000074.1 GCA_024232835.1 Cytophagales bacterium | reverse complement strand
CCAGCGTTTCTCCAGTCGAGCCTCCAGCGTCATCAACATAGGTATACTGCTTTGTGATTGGAATTCCTATTAGGGGATACGTGGTGATCGAATCCACTCGAACCCCCGGGCCAACTATTCTCGCATGATAGCCCTCTACATAGCTGATTACAACGTCAAAAAAGGTATTGTCGTCATTTTGATCAAGGGTCAGAGTATATGCATAATTTCCTGCCGAGAGGGCTACAGTATCCCCTTCGGCATCTTTTCCAAGCTTAATTTGATATACCGGGCTTCCGATCGTTTCCCCGATGGGATCGTACTCAAATATTTCCACATCATATTCAACATTAATTCCTAGGTTCGACCAGCCAATAAAATTTAGGAAGACCGATTGGCCGTGGGTTAAATCAAAATAGATCGGTGCAGATGATTGCACATCGGGCCCATTCGGGTCTCGTACTATATCAGTCGCCGCGAATGTACTACTTGTTATCAAAGACTCACTGGCTACCTGGTTCATTTCGTAGGTGATGGCCGTTTTCCCTCCAGATGGATAGGTGATTTCATTCAATGCCCCGTACACTGCATAGGCTAGGTTGGGGGTCCTATCCGCAGCACCCGTATCCCCGTTCATCGTTGTTGTATCACTCACCGAAATGTACTCTTCGGGTATCAGATTGTCATTTGTATCTTCTCCGTTGTAGTAGCCAAAATGATCAACACCCTTAGTAGTGGATAACGGGAAGGTGCTTCCGGTTTCATTGTTATAGCTAAACGAATAGGTTTGATTGCCTTGTGGGCCTTGGGTCTGATCATTAATGACCACCTCTTCCAGCTTCAGATATTTTTTCTTGTCCAGATCTCCCGATTCACTCGAGGAGAAATACCCATAGTTGTATTCAATTTTTCTGATTTCTACGTCATCATTGTCCAGGATTCTTACCTGATCCAGCGTTTTCAAAGGGCCATCAATGTCATCCCTTGAGCTGCCTTCATCAAAAACAATCGTACCCCTTGTCGTTTGTATCTCCGACAGGCGCCTTACATTATCGATTTCTGTAGGATAAACCTGCTTGGGTCCATATAAGGATCCATGATAGGTTTGGGTTTGTGAATAGGGCTGCTCTATGGTTCCTTCATTATCATAGATGAAGGTGATGACTTCTCCAGCCGGATGGGTGATCGATGACAAATGAAACGATGAAGCATAGGTAGGTATCTGATAGGTGTCACTGCTGGATTGACCTATTGTCGTGTGCTCCAAAACGTTAAATGTATAAATTATTCCGCTTTCTGTTTTTATGGTAAACCCGCTACTTGGATTACCACTAAAACTTAGTCCGCTGCTTGGGAAGGTTTTGAATACACTATTAACAATGATGAACTTCCCTGATCCACCGGGAAAACTGTAATTGTATACATCAGGTTCTCCATCGATCCAGTCCGAAGCATTATCCGGATCTGTCATGTCTTTTAAATGATCCTGTAACTCTCCATTAGCTCCTCCTGGTAGTCCTGTTGCACTCCAGTCCTCGAAATTATTCCCTGATGTTAAGCTACCGTCTACTTTGTCTCGGACAGAGCGTGTAATTACACCACCAGCTTGCAAGGTCCAACCTAGTCCTACCAGGCTAGCTTCCCGTGCCGGTTTGAAACCTGTATAGCCATAGCTCAGGCCAACAGACAGGCCAAGATTATTCCCAGAGTATTGATAAATAGGAACAGAAAAATGAGCCGTGCCGGTATACAAAGTGACTGGTACCCCGCCAGCACCTTCCGCATTAGGTGAAGCACTTATCAGGTTCGTATTAATATAATTTGAAGGGTCTTGTCCATAAGAACTTAAGACTAAAAAGACCAGCAATAAATTTGTTGTAAATAGCTTTATCATAATTATTTTTTTTGAAAATTCATTAGACAGTTAGTTTTCAATTAGTTCATACCCATAAGAAGAGGGGCACTTTTTTTTCCTACAAAGTCCGTTTGATCTTTGGAGAAATTAAACTTGAATTGCAACCTGCCTACATCGCTTTTCAAATCCGTCTCCGCACGTAAGGAAGAACCGAGGTAGAAAGTCACCGTGGCAAATTTCAAGGTATCGTTATTTGGATAATCTGTTAACAGACTAGAGTTGGATGATTGTTTCAGATAGCGATGCTTTCCTTTAGATGAGTGAATCCTCATCACGGAGTTTTCATATGTCTTCATTGGTTCTTCATACGACCCAGTCATATTCAATGCTCAATTGACATAGTGAGATCTCAAGTGAGCATTTTTATACCTTCAAAAAAGAAGAGAACCTGTCCAAGGTCTTTTTTTGTGATTAGCAAAAAATCGTTCGCAATCCTAATAAAAATTCACCAAACAACCCATGAATTTTATCAGTTGCTAGTGAAAATACCTAGAACTGGATAGAAGGATTTACGAAATTGCTGTTTTTCAGTACGAATGAAGTTGCAATTTGGCGTTGCTACTTCAGCGTGACCAGCATCAGCCCGTATGCAAGAGTCATTACCCAGAATTCATCGACAATATCAATAAACGGCAAAAAGCCGAAATACATAAATACGACTAGCAGTGCTATTAGTACAGAGATAAGGCGCAAAAGGCTTCTGGTTTTCTGGTTCATGGTCTTGTCAGGTTAGATTCTACGTAAAAATAGAAATTCGACCGACATTTGCACTATGGCCGAGATAGGTAAGGATATAGATTACGCCAAGGATGTGTTGTCTGATGGAGGGATTGTAGGTGTTCCAACGGAGACCGTTTATGGTTTGGCGGGTAGTGCCTTGGATACAGGAGCAATTCTCAAAATATATAAAGCAAAGAACCGCCCTCAATTTGATCCCTTAATTGCTCATACGAATCGGATCGATAAAATTGAAACCTGGGTTCATGACTTCCCCCTGAAAGCCATGCAGCTTGCTGAAAAATTCTGGCCCGGCCCTCTTACACTTTTACTGAACAAAACAGATGCAATTCCGGATTTGCTTACCTCAGGCTTGGCTAGGGTAGCCTTCCGAATACCAAATCACCCATTGACTCTGGAGCTTCTTTCTAGATTGGATTTCCCCTTAGCCGCACCCAGTGCAAACCCTTTTGGTTTCGTATCACCAACCCAAGCCTCTCATGTAGAGGATCAACTTGGGGACAAAGTTGACTACATATTGAATGGAGGCAAATGTCGAATCGGTATTGAATCAACTGTTGTTGGGTTTGAAGAAGATGAAGTAATTGTCCATCGATTGGGCGGTTTGAGTGTGGAAGAAATAGAAGAAGTGGTTGGACCTGTGCAGTTGAAGTTGAATAAGAGTTCTAATCCAGAAGCACCCGGCATGATGAAGTCACATTATTCGCCCGGTATACCCGTCATCATTGGATCGATCAGAGACGAAGTAGAAAAATTGAAAGACCGAAAAGCTGGAGTGATTTCATTCAGCGAGTTTTACCATGATGCTCAAGTCATGAAAGTCCTTTCACCAACTCGAGATTTACATCAGGCGGCTAAGAATTTATTCAGAGTACTGCGAGAAATGAAGGATGAAGAAGTGGATGTGATTGTCACAGAAAAATTTCCAAATGAAGGCTTGGGGAAAGCAATAAACGATCGGCTCGAGCGATCGGCTGCCTCTTGATTTGGAATTGTCCTCTTATCAAAAGACTTTCGCAAAAAATAGTACCATGAACACGCTCAACGATTTTAATTTTTCAGGCAAAAAAGCACTCATCAGGGTTGATTTTAATGTGCCCATGAACGAGCAGGGTGAAGTCACCGATGATACTCGCCTACGTGCCGCTGTTCCTACGATCAAAAAAATTATTAAGGAAGGGGGCGCTGCAATTCTGATGAGCCATCTTGGAAGGCCGAAAAATGGGCCTGAAGAGAAATTTTCATTGAAGCATGTTTTACCCAACTTGAGTGCGCTGTTAGATGTTGACGTACTTTTTTCCAATGACTGTATCGGGGAATCGACTAAATCAAAAGCAGATGCTCTGAAATCAGGAGAAGTGTTATTGATTGAGAATGTTAGATTTTATAAAGAAGAAACAGCTGGAGATCGAGTATTTGCCGAAAAACTTGCTTTGCTGGGAAATATCTATGTTAATGATGCTTTTGGCACGGCCCATCGAGCGCATGCATCCACGACCATCGTTGCGGATTTTTTCAATGAAAAGTGCTCTGGATTTGTTATGCAAAATGAACTTGATAATGCAAAGAAAGTCCTTGAGAATGCGGATCGGCCATTCACGGCAATTATGGGTGGGGCAAAAATTTCTGATAAGATTCTTATTGTCGAGCGACTCCTTGATGTGGTGGATCACTTAATTATAGGTGGTGGCATGTCTTATACTTTTTTTAAGGCTTTGGGAGGAGATGTTGGTAATTCGCTGGTAGAGCAAGACAAACTTGAATTGGCCAGGGATCTTATCTCAAAAGCAAAGGAAAAAGGGGTGGAACTTCACCTCCCCAAGGATTCAATCGCATCAGTTGAGTTCAGCAATGATGTTGAAACGAAAGTTGTTGAAAACTATGCCATTGGTGAGGGTTGGATGGGACTAGATATCGGACCGGAAGCGGCTGAGGTATTCTCTTCAATAATCGAAAAATCAAAAACGATACTTTGGAATGGCCCGATGGGTGTGTTTGAAATGAGCAATTTTTCTAAAGGAACAAACCGAATCGCTGAGGCTGTAGTTACCGCCACCGAAGCTGGTGGATTTTCATTAATTGGAGGAGGAGATTCAGCCGCAGCTGTTAATCAGTTGGGCTATGGCGACAAAGTTTCTTACGTCTCTACTGGTGGTGGTGCTTTGTTGGAATATATGGAAGGAAAGGTGCTGCCAGGAGTAAAAGCCCTTGGTTAGTAATTTCAATCAGGGATCCAGAATTTAGTAAAAATCATATTTGTTTTTTTGTTCAAAATAAGGAACGCGTAAATTCAAGTTAGCGTGACCATGACGTGTCAGATTGCTATTTGATATTTATCATTATCTGAGGTGAGAATTATATAAATTGATTTTGATAATTCCCCATTATTCAGGAAGCCAATTTTGAAAAACCTAGTTCATAATATCGCTTCAGGCATATTTGCTTTGTTCATTTTCGCATGTGAAGAAAGTGATCCGATTCTCCCAAATGATCAGGTTAGTGAAATCCAGTCATTGAATGAATGTAGCATTTAGGGGCCGTCATCCGTTTCTTCAACTTTTGCTGACTATAGACTTATCACGGACAACACCAATATAGATCGGATTCAATGTGAGGTCATTTATGGAGATATAGAAATTCTAAGCTCAGGCATCAACTTCGCAATTCGTTTCGATGACAAGTTCAATAGTGGATTCGTTCGATGTACGATTTATACTTCTGATGATTTTTGTATTGCTGATAAAAAAATAACATTGGCAAATCAGTATGGGATCAGTACTCAAGGTTAATATTGGGTTGTCTTTTGAAGAGCCATTTGAAGTTTCAGTTCTCTTATTGCTTGTGTAAAATTGAGCAGTTCATATTCATTAGTTTTACTTCAAATTCACAACCTTCCTAATGAAAAAACTGATTTTACTAATCCCCATTGCCTTTATCACCTGTTCCCCTAAGACTGAAGTTGAAACTTGGGAAGATCAAGCATCTAGAATTACGATAATCCGAGATGATTTTGGCGTACCTCACATCTATGGAAAATCAGATGCAGACGCAGTGTTTGGCCTCCTATATGCCCAGTGTGAGGACGATTTCAAAAGGGTGGAGCAGAACTACATCTGGGCCATAGGAAGGCTGTCTGAAGTGGACGGGGAGAAGGCACTTTACAGCGATCTTCGTGCACGATTATTTATGACCAAGGAGGAGGCTGTCACCAGATATGAGAATAGCTCACTAAAACTCAGAGAATTGTGCGATGCTTTTGCAGCTGGTATCAATTATTATTTACACACTCACCCTGAAGTGAAGCCTCGTTTGCTCACACGATTCGAGCCATGGATGCCCATGTATTTTAGTGAAGGATCAATCGGTGGAAACATTGAGAGAATTTCTACAGATCGAATTAGCGCTTTTTATGAAGAAGATAGTTCCCTGGCACTTAATGACGATGGAAATGGTCTGGTCTTGGAGGATCCGTTCGAAGAGCCCAAAGGGTCTAACGGCTTTGCACTCTCAGGGGAAATGACAGCATCAGGGAATACCATGTTGTTGATTAACCCACACACTTCATTTTACTTTAGAGGCGAGGTGCACGTGGTGAGCGAGGAGGGGTTGAATGCCTACGGAGCAGTGACGTGGGGACAGTTTTTTGTCTATCAAGGTTTTAATGAAAATACAGGCTGGATGCATACCAGCACCTACACTGATGTGATTGATGAATTCGTGGAAACAATAGAAATAAGAGATGACCAACGAATGTACAAATATGGCGATGAATGGCGGCCAGTGACAGAAGGAACCGTAACTCTAAAATACAGAGAGGGTGAGGTGATGAAATACAGAACGTTCCCGACCTATCGAACACATCACGGCCCAATTACACACAAAATTGATAGTAGCTGGGTAGCCACCGCCATGATGTGGAAACCAGAGAAGGCATTGGTGCAATCCTACTCTCGTACCAAGAAAAGTGGCTACCAGGAATTTCGCGAAATAATGGACATGAGGACAAACTCTTCAAATAACACTGTTTACGCCGACTCTGAAGGAAATATTGCCTACTTCCATGGTAATTTTATTCCAGTACGAGATACCACATTCGACTACACCAAGCCAGTTGATGGGAGTAATCCCGCAACTGACTGGCGGGGACTCCACACGGTGGATGAGGCGATTACGGTGCTAAATCCTGAAAATGGTTGGATTCAAAATTGCAACTCCACCCCTTTCACATCTGCTGCCGGGGCAAGCCCCAAAGCCAAAGATTATCCACGTTACATGTCGATTGATCGGGAGACTTTTCGAGGAGTAAATGCAATACGGGTACTATCAAAGGCCGAAGATGTAACGTTGGGAAAGTTGATTATCATGGCCTACAATACCCATTTGTCTGCTTTCGAGAAGGTGATACCAGGACTCATTGATGCGTATTACAACCATGCGGGGAATTACCCTGGTTTGCAGGAACCCATGTTCGTCATAGAGGATTGGTATTTGGGAACAGGCATTGAATCTGTAGCAATGTCTCTCGCTCATTATTACGGGACCGAGCTTATCGCAAATGCGAAACCACCTGATTCACTGAGCAGGATGGACCGCTTCCATTACTTCGGGACGGGATTGCCAGAAGAGGAGCGTCTAAAACACTTTGCTAATGCCGTCAATAAAATACAAGAAGACTTTGGCAGATGGGACACCCCTTGGGGGGAAATAAATCGATTTCAGCGATTGTCTAGTGACATTGACCTGCAATTTGATGATGACCTGCCCAGTATTGGAGTTGGCCTGACTAGTTCACGATGGGGTGCACTCGCGGCATATGGCATGCGCTCAGATCAGCAGACCAAAAAAATTTACGGTACACGTGGAAACAGTTTTGTGGCCGTTGTGGAATTCGGGGAGAAAGTTAAAGCTAAGAGTATTCTTGTGGGTGGCCAAAGTGGCGATCCTGATTCACCGCATTTTACGGATCAGGCACAGCAATACGCTGACGTTCGTTTCAAGGATGTGGCATTTTATAGGGAAGATGTGGAAGCCAGAGCGGAACGGACATATAAACCTGGAGAATAAAATCCAACTTCTTAATTAGGGTCTGCTGAAAAAGTCTCAGGTGCATTAGATACGAGCGGGCGAAGCGAAGATGTATAGGCATACTTCGAGCTGAAGCTCGTGAAGTACCATGCCTATAGCTTGGCAGGCATGATGTGCCTGAGGCTAACATGAAAAATGCCGAAAGCATATTTCAAAGTACCGGAAATATCATCAAATACTCTTGAAATGCATGCACTTCAATGCTTGAAACAGCTATCCAATTCTTTGATAATCAATTTATTAAGTGTTTTTCAGCAGACCCTAACTAAGTCCAGAGTCACAGCATCATATCTGGAAAGTTGGAACTGATTTTTGGAGAATTGCTAATTATGAAAAACTCTACCTCGTATCCTAATACTAAAGCGATAGGAATAAGTTACTAATCCAAATATATACCACACAGGGTCAGACACTGGTCAAAATGGTGATTGATAAAGCTCCCCTTCGGTTGATGCTGGTTACGCTGAAATGGCCTACCTATTGTAAACCATCCGGCCACCCACAATTTTCCCATCATAATACAGGCGATATATATACATACCGTCTTTCAATGGGCTTCCAAATTGATTTCTCCCATCCCAGGTAACTTCACTTTTTCCAGCGTATTGATATCCTGAAAACAAATTCCGAACATGATTTCCGTACATGTCAAAAATATCTACCCTTAGATAATCTGTTTCTGGAATTTCAAATTCGATCGTCGTATTGTCACTAAATGGATTTGGGAAACTATGGGCCAGCGCGAACTTTTCGCCTTGGGAACTTGGGGTTATTTGTTTAAATCCATCGATAGTCGTCTTGAACACTCCATTGCCATGAGTTGCAACCACAAACCTCCCATCAAGAGGCCTGTAATCCATCATCACCACTACAGCTTTGCCTATGTTCTCCGCGTCCTCTTTCAGCCATATCGTAGAACTTCCATTGAGCGCATCGGTGCTATAAAGACCTGTACTGGTACCAACAAAATATCGGGTTCCATTTTCTAAGGGCACCACTTCTGCCCATCGTACACTTGGCCCATTTCCTGTTCCATCAGAAAACTCCTCCAGATTTCCACTCACATCAACAAATGTCTCACCCGCATCGGATGATTGAAATATCGAAGGAATAGTGTAATTAGAAAACACGGTTAGAATCTCAGTCTCATCTTCAGGGTTTGCAGCTATACACGAGACATACGCATCGCTGGGCAAGTTGGACTGCTGGATTGAATTTAATACTTCGCTTCCGTTTATTGAAGGATTCTCCAGTCGGTACACTCCTCCACTTGTAGTTCCGTAGTATAAATATTGTGAATTTGTCGTCACCTCAAGAGTAGATATTATCTCATCACTCAAAATGGTAGTTTCAAGCAAATCCCAATTTAACTCAGTTGTCTCCTGAGATCCACCAGGAATTTGTGCAAGGTTGTTATTTCTCCAAATGGCATTACCCCCTGCCAAATACATGATATTAGGATTGTTCGGGTCCAACACATATGGATTGATAAATAAGTATTCTGCACCCGATTGCGAAGCTCCATCCGTAGGATCAACTCTGGCAAAATTTGTTATCTTAAGGCTTTCATTCAATGACAGCCTGTATATTTGGCTATTCTGAAAAGAGAAATACCAATAAATTCCTTCTGTCACGGTCGCGGAGTATGCACCATCCCCACCCAGAGTTTTGGTCCAAGAGGAATTAGAAATATTCGACACATTCATCTGACTCCCATTGTCTTGTAGACCACCTGTTATAATGTCATTGGACTCTGATTTGGGAATATTAACTGTGTAAAATTGAGACGTAACATATCCATTATTGAGTGATGACCAAGAGACAGTATTGGCATGGCTATTTTGTGTAATATGAATTCCTCCATCATTTGCAGAAAGCATTTTTTTCGTATCTGAAGAGTAGAAAATCACGTCGTGCTGATCGGGATGATGGTTATCATAAATCTCTACATTCTCTTCATCCTTGTATCCACCTATCCAGTCAGTATTATTAGCCGTTTCGAATCCATCTGTAGATCGATACAAATTCGTGCCTCCTAAAAAAACAACGTTAGAGTTGCCAGGGTCTATTCGTATCGTCATATTGAAGCCACTCTGCGTGTCAAGGTTACCAATACCATCAAAGTCCGGTAAGTTTTCTGTTAGGTTTGTCCATTGGCCAGTGGGGGTTCCGTCCGGCAGTATTTCTCCTAGTTCATATTGAAATAAGTAACTGACATCCTCTTCCTTTGGATCATTTTTTACTTTATTCGAAAAAAAGTAGGCCATATTTCCTACTACAGAAATAACAGTCCGAGCAAGGTTTAAATTACCTAATTCAGGGGGTGATATATCAAACCAATTATCACCATCTTCTGACCAGTAAAATCCTGCATTTGTATATTGAATACTACTGGACGATGTAGCCTGACTCATCGAGGCATAAAAATGTCCAGCTCCATTTTTAGCTACTTCAGTATAAAAGGGTGCGATGGATTCATTCAAATCAGTATCAGGTGGCAAATTGTTCAAATCTTCTCCTAACTCAACAATCCAGCTATTCCCTCCATCTTCCGAACGAAGAATGCCTCCATATGCGGCAACCAACAGCTCATCGGCATCCGCTCGATTTTCATTTGTAACAATCCTCCAGATATATTGAAATTGGCTGCCGAATACGGTCGGCTCAGAATCTGCTGTTGAGACTAGCTGGGTCCAACTTTCGCCAGAATCTGTTGATTTGAACAATCCATCTCCTCTATATGGCGCCCCTCCTGCTCTGGCCGAATTTCCTTTTAATTCCCCTGTGCCATAATACCATATATTCTGCTTCCCTGATCGTATATCCTGAGCTAGTGTTGTGATACCATTCCTATTCTCCGGGTCAGAAGTTCGTATCCAGCTTGCGCCACTATCCGAAGACTTCCAAATACCACCAGAGACTCCACCAGAAATGATAGTATTCTCGTTTTGTACATCCAATGCCAGCGCTCTTGTTCGGCCACCGACATTAAAGGGCCCAGCTAAGGTCCATTCCTCTGACTGCATCGCATCATTGCGAGCAGAGAGCCATTCACTTCGACCAAGATGCTTTTTTGAAAATTCAATTTCCTTTTGCCGGATATTCTCAGGGATTTTTCCAGTTTTTGGATTACGAATTTTCAAGAACTCAAAGTCAGCTCTCGCATGTGGATTATCCTGTGTGCCGATTGAACTTTCTGGTTCGTTTAGGTCGAACGTAAACTCTTCCCATTCTCTAGTCGAATGAGACAACAATACAACCAGCCCAATCCAACCTATCGTCTTTCTCATTCAATTATTGTTGCTATCAAGTTTTTCTTATTGGGGATCAACTTAGTGGTCTGTACGCCTCTGCCATCATTATTCATGTCCCCTTTTCTCACATCCATAAAATAAGAAACGGGTTTTAGATTTTTGAAGGTAATTTTCCCATTTTCATCAGTCTCTTCCGATAGAACTGCATTTTCATTATTCTCATAATCCGCTTGCGTTTGGTATAAGGTCACAACTGCGCCTTGTACGATGTTGCCAAGATCATTTCTTACTGTCACTTGGAGTTTTGTTTTGAGCACTTGAGCATAAGATTCATTTGCCAAAGTACCAAGAAAGAGAATAATTGGAAGAGTCAATAGTTGCTTTTTCATATCAAGTCTTGTTTTATTTATCTAATCAAAATTACTGCACCGTATTGTTCTTGAATGCCGGCTGAGGAGTCAATAGTGCTTTCAAATTTCATTACATACGTGTATGTCCCTGGAGGTAAGAGGGATCCTTCAAGTCTACCATCCCATTGAAATTCCTGCTCAACTCCTTTAAAAACGGGTTCCCCCCATCGATTGCTAATTACAATCGAGAAAGATGTAACCATAGGATTAGGTATCACTGCAAAGGCATCATTCAATCCGTCTTCATTTGGAGTAAAGGAATTAGGGGCAAAGATAGTCGGGCTACAATCATCCCGAACAGAGACCCTGTCAGTCGTGCAAGTGAAGCCGTTATATAATGTCACTTCGTATGTTCCCCGCTGTGTTACGGTCAAGATTTGGCTTGTAGAAATTATTGCAGCATCAGGAATTAATCTCCATTCGTAGGTATTGAATATGCCTGGATTCAGATCTATTCCGGGGGTCGCCGTATCCAAACTACAAAATGTCGCATTGTCATCCAGCAAGAGATCATCATCCGTAATAAGCGTAATTGTAGCAATAAAATCTGCCGTAAAAGAGCACGTGCCTGTTGCATTGGTCGCAGTGGCAGAGTAGGTTCCTTCTTGGCTCACAGACAGAGTAGATGATGTTGTTAAAAGTTCTCCATTTGGTCCTGCCCATGAGAAAGTCACTCCACTCGTAACTGTAGGAATGACTTCAAGAATAATTACTCCATTGTTGTTGCAATCCGGAGTTGCCACGATACTCGCTTCCAGCAATTCCTCAACGGTAATATCAATGGCTGCTGATGTGACCTCACAACCCGTCGATTGATCCCTGACGATCACAAAATAGTTATAAGAGCCTGCTGTTTGTTCGGTGAATTGCTGCGTTTGATTTCCGTTATTCCATAGATACGAGAAAGGCCCTGTTCCTCCTGTGATACTTGCATTCAGCAGTAGTTCTCCATCGCAAGGATCGCCAGAAACTTCTGCACTCACACCATGAGATGTATTAAGTATCACAGTTATGTCCTCTGCTCGATCACAAAGAATACCATTGTCATCACTTGCAGTTACAGTATAAGTACCCGCTTGATCAATGCTGACTGCCTGTCCAACATTCAACCCAACAATATTTCCATCTGCTGTTGTCCAGGTATATGTGGTCGTGCCGCCCGTTCCGTCTACAACGAAAATCATCCCGGGAGAATCACACACTTCTTGAATTTGATCGAAGGTAAAGGCCGGTTCTTCAGCAAATAATGCTATAGTGACATTTACTTGCTCTACACAACCCAAACCTCCTACTTCCTCGAAGAACAAAGTATAATCGCCAGGGTCTAGACTAGGAATGTCAAAATTCGACAGAAGAGCTGTGCTAACATTTGTCTGATTCGTGATTTCTATACCATTTTGGTCGGTGACAATATAATTGACCATTGTGGGAGCTACACCACCAAATGTTACGGTAATCAGTCCATCTCCTGGGCATGCAGCGGCCGGAGAAGACATGGCCATCATGGTCGGGGGATCCGACACTATCACTACATTATTACTCACACAACCAGTCACATTATTGGTCACGGTTAAAGCATAATTTCCTCCATCCAAGGCAGCAATAGCAGGTTCAGCTCCTGATCCATCAATTGTTACCGGTCCGAAGGTCGAGAGCCCTGCTAATGTCAGTTCATATGTGTAGTTCCCAGAAGCATTAAAAGTCAGATCAATGCTCCCATCGGTCGCTCCACATCCGGTTGTAGGATTCGACACTATCGTGATATCAGGAGTTTCCAGTACAATGACCCCCAAAGTATCTTGACCAATGCACATGGTTACAGGATCAGTCACTGCAAGTATATATTCGAAGGTACCGGGCACAGACGTGTCCACAGTTAAGGTTCTATTGTTCCCACTTGCCACTCCATTGATTGTCCAAACATAGGAAGCACCTGGGTTACTGGCATCCAAAACGGGTGGGGCATCTCCCTGACAATACACAGCGTCAACTCCAAGATCTAGAATCGGGCGGCCATCAGCCACAAATGAAAAAGCCGTTGCGGACTGGCAACCAACTGGATCAAATATGACAGCAGTAACAATTGCTGGTTGTGCGACTTGAATACTTCTTGTTGTTTCTCCTGTAGACCACAAATAGGTGTATCCGGCTCGATCAACAGGCCAAGCCGATAAGGTAATAGGTAGCTCACAAATGACCGTATCTAATGGAATTTGGGGAGTTTCTGTCAACGCTGAAATTATCACCTGCTGATTAAGTACCGTATCGATATCACACCGATTACTTAAAACCAGCTGGACGTTGTAAGTCCCTGGTTCGGCATACACATGCGTTGTATCCTGACCATCCACTATCCACCCATCTCCAAATATCCATGTGTACTCTTCGATAGAACCATCTCTACCTGTTCCGCTAAATCTGGAAGATTGTCCAAAGCAACCAATTTGCACCGTTATACTAGGCGTAGACAACCCTGAACTGGATTGTTGTTGGCCAAAATTGGGAAGTCCCAGACGGCTTGTTCGGGTTAACAGATCAAATCCGGCTTCATTAAATCCGGCTCCAGCGTCATCACCGGTTGGGGAACTTATTGTGCCAATCGTGCTTGAATTATCAATGGCCATGAATATGGTTCCATCGGGTCCGGTTTGCAGCGATCCGTAATTCGCACCTCCTGTGTAACCATCAAATTTTGTAGCTTGAATGTCAGCTTCAGCAGTTGGTGCATTTATGCTATCAAGGTCATACTGTATCAGTTTTGATGTTCCAGAATTTGTGGTCAGATAGAGTTTTGTATTACTGTTTGAAAATTCCAACCCGTATACCGGATCATTCTCCTGCATATCAATAAGCCGCGAATTGGTCACGGCTCCAGTTCCATTATCAAAATCAAATAATTCAACAAAGCTCCCGGTAGATCTGGGTAAAGTGACCCCCATGAATTGCGACCCTGTGGAGAACTTCATTGATCCAGAAGCGAGCCCTTCATCGGTGATATCATGTACTTCTCCAACAGGAGAAAAAATATTCTCCCCGACTCCAGAAGCGTCTACTGCATTTGATCTAAAAACATTAGACCCAAATTCATGCGTCATCAACCACCCAGCACCGGTAACTGATGTTGCAGTTAATTTCTCGGTGCTGATATCATTAATGGCCAAACTTTTCACCATTACCTGTCCTCTTGCGGAATCTTTTTTCATATCAACTATGGCCATCTTTGTCTGAAAAGTACCATCTCCATATACATCCTCTGTCGTGAAAATGTAGAACACGGTGGTTTCTTGAGTAAATGGAATGATTATGGCAGATTGAGTGGACACACTATCCCCTCCGATACTATCCCCATTCATCATCACTAAGTGATCTTTGTTCCAAACAGTCGATCCATTTGTGTAGAAGAGTAACTTCCCATTTACATCCGAAATAGATGCACACCCCTCCTCAGAGAACATAACATTGTCGTCGGTTATGGCTGATGCACCGTTTGTGAAATCAATACCTGCAAATTCGCCAAAGTACCATTGATTGTTAACCGTTGTGCTCACTCCATATTCGGTCACGATTATTTCATCATAGGCTGGGCAGCTCTCCGAGCCAATTATTTCTACCCAATAGGTTCCGGCTGTATCCACATTTATAGTTTGAGTCAATTCACCTGTACTCCAGAGATAGCTCAATGCGGTTCCTGCGTCTAATTGAAGGACTTCATCTACACAAATGGTTGTATCATTTCCCAAATTCACCATAGCCGTATTCAGAATACTTGTTACGGGTTTGGATACAGATTGCGATATTCCATTTATGGTCACCGTCAAGTTGACACTATATGTGCCTGGTGTCTGATATGCATAAATGGGAGCTACCCCATTGGACCCACCACCATCTCCAAAATCCCACGAATACTGATGTGGTACTGGATCGACATCAGGAAAAAATTTTGTGTTGTCGTTTTGGCAACTATCTAAATAAGTGAAATCAAGGGTATTGAAAATAAACTGATACCCTGCAGTGAAAGATGGAAATTGCTGGCTAATGAAATTGTCCGTAAATATTGTTGCTTCATATTGTACCAAACTAAATATACTATCCGGTTCATTTATTCTCCCAAGAGTAAACGCAGATCCACTAGTCAATTGATGGAGATGATAAATATTTCCATCCAAAGCCGACTGGAGTCCATAGCTTCTAAAAATGGATGAAGGTAAAATAGAGTTTAAATTTCCTGATGAATCATTGAAATCATATTGATAGAGGTCTCCATCCTGAGCTGCTGACCCAAACCTTGAAATATAAAGTTTCGAACCATCATTGGACCACTCTGCATCATACACAGATTCCCCCTGCCCATCATCGAATCCTGTATTCAAAATTGATTCGCGAAAAGCCAAAATTCCTGTTGCTGGATCAAAGTCCAGAATACGCACATTTCGATTCGCTGTTTTTGGTGAAACGGCTAACCAAAGGGAATCTGAGTTAAAACCAAAATGCGCAGCTTCAACGCCTGGTTCGGATCCCGTGAAATCATATGCAGTTGTAGCACCAACACCTCCATTATCCAGAAGCGTGACTTGATACTCAAAATTGGTTCGGTTCTGAGATATCAACCAGAAAGTGACTCCATCTCCCGCTTCAACAATAATCATCCCCTCAGAAGGACTCACCAAAGCAGTTGGCTGCATCGTATCAACTACATCTCCTGTTGGAAAAACAGTGCCATTACCCATCTGCGTCGCATCCACAGTTGCATATTCAATTGCATCTATCCCGCTATTACCAGAATTTGTAAAAAAATAATATTGACCAGGACTCCCGCTCACAGGTGCTGTGACGACAGGGACGTTTATCATATGATTTCCTCTAAGTGCTCCTGTCAGCAAAGTGTGCGATCCGTCAAATATTTGCTGGCCATCTGAGTAAAAAAGCAAATTACCTGTAAACTGATCTGTAATTACAGCGGATCCACCCATACCAAAAGGTGTCTCTTGATTATTCAACAAGTTAACATCCCGACCATTCAGGTCAAAAACGAGGTTTTGAGAAGAATTGCCAAAGTACCAATTAGTCTCTGTGATATTTTGAGCTAAAGATATCTGCGTCGACAAAAACAAGCATAAAAAAAGGCAAGACACTCGAATCCAAGTTCTGTTCGTCATTCGCATGTAGGGGTCGTTATTCATTTAAATGTCCTGCTTCAATAACAAAAGTAAAAATAGGTTAAAATTCTAACGCCATTTTGTTCGTTACATTACCTAATGATTTTACTTCGCTCTTAATTATTTAATTTCACAGCAAGAATGCAGGTTAAGCGATTATTGTGTTTTTCTTTTTTGGCTTTGATTTTGAACAATCTTGCTGCGCAAGACCCTCAATTTTCTCAGTACTATGCTGCCCCCATGTACCTAAATCCTGGGTTGGTTGGAATTAATCAAAAGGGTAGTTTTGGTGTCAATTACCGAAATCAGTGGCCAAACATTCAGGCAAACTTTGAGACGTACTCCTTCTATGTTGACAATCATTTTGAAGATATCTACAGCAGTTTCGGTATAATTTTTACAACTGATAGAGAAGGGATCGTTGGTCTTCAATCCAACACCATCGGGTTACAATACGCATACCAAGTAGAACTGACCCCTCAATGGACATTCAGGCCAGGAGTGGAAGTTGCGTACTTTATTCGCGACCTCAATTTTAGTAAGCTCACGTTTGGAGATCAGTTTGATCAAAATGGATTGGTAAATCCCGTTTCCGCCGAAACCCTAAATACTGGACTCAAAGCAAAATTTTTCAATATCTCTTTTGGTGGAATATTTTACACCCCCTATATGTGGGTTGGTGGAGCTGTGCATCATATCACCGAACCAAACCAATCGCTTGTGGGAGGTGACGCCAAGCTCCCTCGAAGGAGTTCAATCCACGGGGGTTATCGGATTCCATTCGGTTCCATCAGCGCTAAGAGTGCAGCAAGTACTGATTCACGAGAACGAAGCATCACTCCCACCTTCAATTATAGAAGTCAAGGGAATTTTGACCAATTGGATTTAGGTGCCTTTGTGACTCTGGATCCTCTTCTGTTAGGTGTATGGTATCGAGGTATCCCCGTTCGAAAAATTGATGGAGTTGCTAACAGCGAATCCATAATTTTTATGGTCGGATTGCAACAAGAGCGAACGACTATCGGATATAGTTTTGATTATACCATTTCTGATCTTGGGATTGGCACTGGTGGAGCGCACGAGATTTCTTTTACTTACACCTTCAGCCTTGCTGATCCGCGCAAGCCACCAAAAGATGTAAGGGAATTGAGGTGTCCCGTACCTTTTATTTTTTAAGCTCCTAAATAAGGTCTGCTGAAAAAGTCTCAGGCACATTAGATACTAACGGGCGAAGCAAAGATGTATAGGCATACTTCGAACTGAAGCTCGTGAAGTAGAGGCATTTCTTTAGCTCGGTGGTATTGGTTTCAGGTGATTGACTGTACTGTCTACTCAGCTGCATCAACATAGTCAAGTAGCAGCTAATCGTTCGTTTACTGTATTTACGGAATTTAAGCTCACGGACAAACCGCTGGCGTTCTTCTTTTTTTTCATAATTGTAGTTTTAAATTTCCCTCTAGAAGTTACTACAATTAGAAAACTACCGACGGCAGGAGGTTTCGTTTAACTTGTCGCTAAGAGTAATTTTTCAGTTGAGGCATTGATACCCTTAATAGGTCTGAAAACCTGTAATTCTGTTTAATGCCATTCAACGGAAAATAACTTGGGGCCAATTCGTGTGATGGCTCCTCTGGCTTAGCCCGATTGATGGTTCTCCCAAGTCATTCTTTTTTACTTCAAGTTTAATCTAAAAATATCTGTTATTTGGTCTTCACAAGTCTAAGGGCCCGATAGCTTGGCATTAGGCACAACCATGGAAGACACTCGTGAAAGAAGAAATTACCAAATATTATAATGGCCTAGCAAAAGATTATGATGTTGATAGATTCTCCAACTCCTACGGGGAATATATCCATAGATAAGAGGATGTCTGTCAGTTATCTGGTCTAATATATTATGTGAGTTTATATGCCAATCTTGAAGTTCTTGAAAGACACAGCCATTCTATCGATATTTACACAAATGAAACTCGATTTACTCCCTTAGGTTCTGATGCAACAGTAGCTTATGGTTATAAAGATTTAAAGATTAGAAATAATCAAATGAGTCCTATAAAATTCAACGTTTCTATGGACGAAAACTATATAGCAATTAAATTAATGCATACTTGTTTAATTGAAAAGAACATCGTTGAGTTTAAAGAAAAGGTACTAGAAAATAATACGACTGAAGTTGTTACGATTTTTAATAAACAAGTGAAAAATATATCAATATATAAAAGGCATGTGCCTAAAATAACTAAGCATTCGTGTGGCCGATAGGCCAAAACATGAATGCAGTGTTGAACGAATGCGGTTTCATGTTCTATCATTTCCTCCTTAGGGAATGCCTGATTTTGAAGTAATTTTTCCATGGAAAAAAAAGTCTAATGACAATTTCAGGTTTAATGTTCGAAACATATCTCGCTAATCCAACATTTACACTTTGAACTAAGACAGCCAGGCTTTGAGATGCGGTGTTTTGAGCCTGCTGACTACAACCTCCAATTGATCTGCTGAGAGAACATTGATATTCACTTGACCCTTAACGTGCGGCTTCAATGCAATTACGGCCTGCTTATGGATGATGTATTGGCGGTTAATTCTAAAAAATAATTCTGGATTCAATACTTCCTCCAAGTCACTTAATGTAAGACTACACAGATACTTCTTAAAGTTTTTATTCACCACAAACACTAGATTATCTTCTGACATAAAGTAAAGGATCTCAGGCACTGACAAAGGAATCAGGCTATTTCCGAATTTGACCAGAAAGCTTTCCTTATACCTATTCTCTGTATGGAGCAATTGTTTGTAGACTTCCGACTTTAGAACGGCCATTTTCATCCTTCTTAGAACGTCAAATGAGTGTTCCAATTTGGGTTTTGTAATGGGTTTAAGCAGGTAAGCAATGCTGTTTTGATCGAATGCCTTTAAAGCATGTTCATCGTATGCCGTAGTGAAAATAATAGGACACGACACCTCAATTTCATTAAATATTTCGAATGAAGAACCGTCTGCCAACTCGATATCCAAAAAAATCAAGTCAGGCATGTTAATTCTCAAATACTTAACTGAAGACTCAATTGTATCTAGAACTTCAAGAACATTAATACTCGAGTTTATGGATTTTATAAGTATTTCCAATTCTTGAGCACTTACTGGCTCATCTTCAATTATGAGGACTTCCATCGTATTTTATCAAAGGTAAACAGACTCTGTATTCTTCATCGTCATTGGAGATAGTAACGGGTTTGTCAATTAGCATTTCAAACCTCTTTTTGATATTGACAAGACCAATGCTACTAGACAACACCACTCCTTTTCTTTCTTGCAAATTATTAATCACTACAAGATGATCATTTTCAAGATATACGTTGATTTTTAACGGTTTATTATATGATGCTTCATTGTGCTTAACAGCATTCTCAATTAGCTGTTGCAATGTAACGGGGGGTATCCACAGTCCATTGGTATGTTCGATTTTAGTTGAAAAAATCACCTTTTCTTCAAACCTTGACTTTATCAAAAACATGTAATCTTTCAAGAAATCAACCTCTTCTGAAAGAGGTACGATCTCATCATTTTTGTGTTTTAAGATGTATCGGAAGACCTCCGACAATTTAGCAATCAGATCCTTCGCTTTGTCTGGATGTTTCTCAATCAGTCCATTGAGAATACTTAGGTTGTTGAAAAAAAAGTGTGGACTTAATTGAGTTCTTAATGCCTCTAATTTTGCTTCTACTGTCTGTTTTTCTAGAAGTTCTGTTTTTAGGATTGAGGACTTCCAACTCGTAATAAGCGGAGATGCATTTACGAAAACCATAAAGCACAGCGAAACGAAGTACACAAGACTTGTATAGAGAAATATGGTCGGGAACCAGAGCGGGTTGTCCCAAATAACGAGATACAAAAAAGCATAACAAGCTATGACAATGGCAGTTGTAATTAAGAAACTACTGCTGAGTTCTGTCCAGAGTCTCCTCCACGGTCTCGACTCCCAAGCCATTCGTTTGTTCAAGAAATTAGCTTTTGCATTTTGGACTTCAAAGATTAAAAAGAGAGCGATAATTGCCGTCAGGCCATACTCGGTAAATGCATACAAGGTGATATCGGACAAAGGGAAACCTCTAATGAGTGCATAAATCGCATAAGAGGGAGTCCCCATTACCATGGAGATCAGAAAACGATTGATACGTTGATTGTAATTTATCATCCGTGAATTGTCATTGAAATATGTTTCGCTAAGTCTTGAAATATGCCTTCATATTTCCATCGTTTCTTAAAGGGGACCTCTAATTATTCGTTTCTTTCAAAAAGAAAATGAATGAACCAGATGCGAGGTATAAAATTTTTCTGAATAGCTGAGCTATTGAGAAAAATTTTAACGATGCAGATTGTTTATTCCTTTCTTTCTCAAGAACTTTTCGACTCCTTTTCTTAATGTTTTTTGAGTTCGTATACGGAGTAATAATAGGAACTTTAGCAAATTCATTTTTCGTAACTATCGATCTTGAGGAGCATTCAAATAAGAGAACAGCATTTCACATTGAAAATGTGACTGTTCACATGCAGATAGCCCACATTCACTTTTATTGAAGAAATTTTAGATCATCACTCCGAGTAAATTGCGAGCTATGAAACTAAAAATAACAGGAACCAAAAAGCTAATAGTCGTTGCAATACTATTCCTCAATGTTGGAACAATGGCACAAGACACCAAATTGGCAGAACTCGCACTTGACTTGTCGTCAAAGTATCTAATCATCCGAGATTTCGCTTTGTCTACGTCGGGTGATGAAGCCTACGTTACAGTTCAAAGTGCTTTGAGCGAGCTCTCGGTATTGGCATCAATTAAAAGGAAAAAAAATACATGGGCTGAACCTCAACTCGTGTCTTTTTCAGGGAAATATATGGACATGGAACCCTTCTTTTCTAAAGATAACCTTAGGCTATACTTTGCCTCTAATAGACCACTCGATGATTCAGAGGTTGAGCCTAAGGATTTTGACATTTGGTACGTTGAAAGAAAAAATATCGATTCAGATTGGGGTAACCCAACCAATATGGGAGCACCCATCAATACAGAGCACAATGAATTCTACGCTTCTATAGCACATAATAATAACTTGTATTTCACAAGTGACAACCCAATCGCTAAAGGGAAAGATGACATTTTATTTAGTGCATGGGAGGATGGTAAATATTCTGATCCAATTTCTTTAAGTGATTCCATCAATACCGCAGGGTACGAATTTAATTCCTTCATCTCTCCTGATGAATCCTATCTTATTTTCAGTGGGTATAGTCGAGCGGATGGACTTGGGAGCGGCGATTTATACATCAGCTACAAAGACAAGGATGGGTCATGGGGAAAGGCAGTCAACATGGGAAAAGAAATCAACTCGAAGTATATGGATTATTGCCCATTCGTTGATTTCAATTCTATGACACTATACTTCACAAGCAAACGAAGTTCATTTAATGAAGTGAATGATTTTCAATCCATGGAAGAAGTACTTAGGGATATTAATAAAAGTGAGAATGGTATGAGCAAAATCTACAAAGCGGATTTTCAGGCAATTATTAATACGACTAGCTTACAGTAAGATTTTTTTTAAAAATTTCCAATGATCCAAACTAAATACCGCAAGATGGCCTTCATTATCGCCTTGCTAGCACTTTTGGTTTCTTGTGAAGAGGAGAATACTGATACCCACACTATCTCTCCATATGTCCCAAATCCCAATGCATCAGAATTCACAATTGAGCATCACGTAATTTCTGATATTCAAATTGATATCTATATTCCGCCAGAGTATGACGGCAACCAAACACTTCCAATTCTTTATTTTAACGATGGTGACAATTTCCAGTATGTTTTTAATCTTCTGACGGAGGAGTATGCAGAGCCATTTCTAATGGTAGGTCTGTATGCTGGTGCTAACAGATCAGATAAGTATGTACCCTATTATGATCCTTACGCGAATAGTAACACTAGGGTGTCTGTGACCTATTCCAAGGCAATTATCGATGGAATTATCCCTTTTGTTGAATCTCGCTTTAAGGCAGATGAATCTCGCAGAGCCATATTTGGTATGTCGTTCGGAGGATTACATGCCACATGGATGGGACTGAAGTATCCAGAAATTTTTTCGTTTGTTGGCACATTGTCTCCATCTTTTTGGGTGGATGATTACACCATAATTCGAAACCCGGTCTCAGGCCTTTCTCAATCCAATGTATTCTATTTTGACATTGGGACGAACTATTACGTTCCATTTATCAACAGTTTAAAAAATGACGGTTTGAACTATGCAAGCAGATTTTTTATTATGAAGTATTTGGTGGTACTGGCACTGTCTGGGCAAACCGAATTCATATTCCATTTTCATTGTTTCTAAATGGTAGCTCATCAGAGTTTGCGGATTATGAACTATTCGTGGAGTGCATTCCAAGCCAAGTCACATCAGGGCTAATTTTTCAGCGATTGAATCCAGTAGTCACTTTTGAGGACGGCACCAAATATTCTCTTACTGCCGAGGCAACTTATGAGATTATCCGCGGTAGCGGTGAGGTGACAATCGATGGGCGTTTTGAAGTAACACCTGAAGAAAGTATGACCGTCAGAATAAGTTACGGCACCTTGTCTGAAGAGATTGAACTGTCAAATTGTTTATAGACAAAAACCGAACTCTCAATTCGGAGTAATGAATTTTCAGTTGCTGTGTGTATGCCGATGATACCATTGGGAATGGTAGCTTGACCCAAGAACTTCATCTTTTTTCTTGTTGAGAAATAGTTCAGTTAATTCAGGTAGGATTTATTTATGAAAATTCCTGATCTTAGACCCTGAATGAAAAATGCAGAGATTAAAGCCCTTGTAGCCTTGCTCGAAGATGATGACGATGAGGTCGTATCTCATGTAGAGGATAAAATCAGGTCAATGGGTACGGGTATCATTCCATTTTTGGAAGAAGAATGGGAAAGCAGCTTCAACCCCCATAGCCAAAGAAGAATAGAGGATTTAGTTCATGTTCTTCAGTTTGAATTGGTACAAGAGCGATTGATTGAATGGAAAGAGACCGAACAGGAAGATTTGTTGAAAGGTCTTTGGCTAGTAGCCACCTACCAGTATCCTGATCTCGATTTTGAAGAAGTACGAGCAGAATTTGAAGCATTGTACATCGATACATGGCGAGAATTTCGAGATGAAATGACGCCTTATGATCAAATAAAAATTCTTAATAGTGTTCTTTTTGATGGATTCAAGTTTCGGGCAAATACAAAAAATTTCCATTCCCCGGCCAACTCCATGATCAACGCAGTGTTAGAATCAAAGAAAGGGAATCCAATCACCCTTTGTGCCGTGTACTTGATGATAGCTCAGCGGCTGGAATTACCTATATACGGTGTAAACCTGCCCAATCTTTTCATTCTCACCTACAAAGATGACACAACTCAATTTTATATAAATGTGTTCAATAAAGGGTTGATCTTCTTAACAGAAGATATTGACAACTATCTGGAGAATCTGCAACTTAACAAGCGTGATATTTTTTATCAACCCTGCACGCATTTAGACATTATCCTACGAATGCTTCGTAATTTGATAGTATCGTTCGAAAAACTGGGCGACCATCATAAATCAGACGAGATAAAGATGGTACTTCAAAAGCTTGATCCGAATTATTTCAGTGCAATTTAAACACTGAAGCAAAGTATGTAATCCTTCACCCATTCGTAATGAAGCAAGAATTCCTCTTGATCCTTTGGTCGGATAATTTCCCCAATAATCGTTTCATCGTCTTTGATATTGACATTAATCTCCTCTTTTAGGCTTAGATACTTTCTTCCATGAATTTTATAAATCACCTCCTTGGCACACCAAACAGCACATATTTTGTTTAAATCATCTCGGTATTCCTCCTCCGATTCATTCATGAACTTATCCTTCACAATATCCATTTTATCTCTCGGCAGTTCCAAATCGATACCGCACGGTTTTTCAAGATGAACCATCGCGCATGCCATCGGAAAACTATGCGAAATAGAAATCTGTACGTCATGACCCTTCAAATATGGCTTGCCTGTATCCTGCCGCCCGACTCCATGGTATTCGAGGTTAACACTCTCACATAGGTGCTTGATTAAAATCCTGCCCACAATCCATTCAGCTTGGCGAACAGGATGGAGCTCTGCAGGAAAAGGCTCTGGAGACAAATAGGGAAGCTCCAAAAAAGTTTCTTGAATATTCCAAACGGCATAGGCCGCTTTCTTATGAATTTGTTTGGATAGAAGCAGTGGCATACTGCAATTTTGTATAAAAAAAACGAATGGCAAATATCCAACTACAAAAGAGTCACACTTTTACGGGTCACACGAGTGGGATTTTTTGCCTGCAAGCCGTTGATGAGTATCATTTTTTATCAGCAGGTGGTGATGGTCAAGTGGTTAGTTGGGATCTGAAGAACCTATTCGATGGCCAGATAATCGCAAAATTGGATTCTATTATTTATGGTCTTCTTACCGATGGTGACAAGGTATTAATTGGCGAAAGTTCCAGAGCCCTCCACTTGCTTGATATGACCAACAATATTGTACTACGCTCTGTTGAAATTAAGTCTCCCATTTTTGCTATACACCGAATTGGAGATCAGTATTTAATCGGGACAGGAGCGGGCGAATTGCTGTGTTTTGATTTGGAACTGAATTTGAAAAAAAAAATCCGGCTGTCTGAGAAAAGTCTCAGGACCATCTCATCTTATCAAGGAGATATTGCCTTGGGTTATAGTGATAATATTATTCGCATTCTGAATGAAGATTTTGAACTTAAAATAGAATTAACCGAGCCAACACTCTCTGTATTTTCCACCCAATTTCATCCTGAATCTGGGGTGCTGATAGCTACAGGGCGAGATGCCCACATCCGAGCTTGGGATCGTTTTATTCATTTCAAATTGATACACGATGTGTCAGCTCATACTTTTGCGACCAATCATCTGGTATTCAGTCCGGACAGCAAATATTTTGCATCAGGAAGTATGGACAAAACAATAAAAATTTGGGATGCAACTACCTTTGAACTTGTTAAAGTGATTGACAAGGCGCGTCACGATGGTCATACCAATTCAGTGAATAACCTACTCTGGATGAAATATGACAACTTGTTAGTAACTTGTAGCGATGATCGCACGATTGCCGTTTGGGATATGAATTTTGATGAGAAATGAAGATTACTCCACTGGAGATACGTCAGAAAGATTTTGAAAAAAAGCTGAGAGGCTATGACAAGGATGAGGTGCAGGCTTTTTTGGTTTCATTATCCAATGAATGGGAGCGAATGGTGGGTGAAGGCAAGGAATTGCAGATAAAACTGGAACATGCTGAAAAGGAAGTGAAAAAACTTCGAGAAGTAGAATCTTCACTTTTCAAAACCCTCAAAACAGCAGAAGATACAGGTGCGAATCTGGTAGATCAAGCCAACAAAGCCGCAGACTTGCACTTGAAGGAAACCCAGATGAATGCGGAAGCCCTGCTCAGCGAATCCAAGCAAAAAGCACGGGCTATCATCGAAAAAGCAGAGCAAGAAGCAAAAGAGATCATCAATGAGGTGCAGGAGGGCGTGAAAGAACTGGATCTCAATTATAAGACCATCGAAAACCATCGTGATAACCTAATCAAGGATTTGATGAATCTGGCGGACGATATTGTAGAGCGGATTCAACGGACAGATAAACAAAAGAGCGATTTTGTTTTGCAAGATCAAGTCCAGCGTGTTAGAAACTTGGCGCGTGAATCTGAAAAGAAGATTGACAAGGAGCACCTCGAAGTTAAGGCCGAACCTATTGAACATATTTCGGTTGAAAAAATCCAGGAAGAGGTAGCTGAGAAAAAGTCAAGAGAACTAAAAAAAGATAATACTGAAGTAAAGGAAAAAATTCCTGCCGGAAAATCCGGACAGTCTCTTTCTGAGGCACTTCAAAAGGCAGAAAAAGAATTGGCTGTGAACGACACAAAAGAAACAGAAGTAGCTAAGGAAAAACCCAAAGCACCAAAAGAAAAACCTCAGGCTTCTTTTTTTGATTCTCTAGAAGAAGACTAATGGTTGGGGAAGTTGCACTAGAGGGGATGGAATTTTACGCCCGACATGGGTATTACGAGGAGGAGCGGAAGATCGGCAACAAATACACGGTAGATATATTCATGACTCTCGATATGGAGGAAGCCGTGGCAGAGGATAAGCTTGAAGGCACAGTCAACTATGAAAAAATTTATGAAATTGTGGCCGAGGTAATGGGTGTTGACGCCAGTCTACTCGAACACCTTGCAGGTAAGCTAGTAAAGAAAATACGTCAGAATTTTTCAGAAGTAGAATCCGTAAGAGTTCGAATCAGTAAACACAATCCCCCAATCAAAGGTCTATGTAAGAAAGCTACGGTGACGTTGGAGGGGTAGGATCATCCTCAAACATAAACCCGCGTCCATCTGCTTCATCATAGAAGCTGATCTTTTTGCCAATTAGAAACATGGTTTCTTTCTTTTGAATCAGTACCTGCAAGTCTTCTACAAAATACTCTAGATCATCATCCTTCTTGTGGTCAAAACCCAGTTTGAAAGCCACTCCACAACCAGCACCTTTGACTCCCAAGCGTAGACCATAGTCAGTCGGAATTCCTTTATTCTTTAAGATTTTTTTTACCTCTTTTACAGCTTCGGGCGTTATGGATACGGGGTTGTTCATCAGATGCAAAGAAACCCGCTCAGCTTGAGAAAAGTACGATCTTAATATCCTATTTTTGAAAACGAGATTGATGAGTTTTTTAGATATACTTAAAACCTCTCCGGTAACACAAATGCTATTCACTGGTTAACTATCTCACTAAACACAAACAATGGAAGTTTTTTACGAACTATTGAAAATTACGATACCTGCTGCCATAGTTGGCTATTTGGCCTATGTGCTAGTTCGCTCTTTTCTACAGAGCAAGTTAGATGAAGTGTCATTTGCCATGCGGCAGAAAAATCAGGAGACCGTCATCCCAATCAGGCTTCAGGCCTATGAGCGAATTTGCTTGCTATTGGAACGAATTAATCCTGCAAATCTGGTTCAACGACTAAACAATGGTGAATATTCTGCAGAAGAATTTCAGCATATCCTTATACACGAAATCAGGGAAGAATTTAACCATAATCTTTCTCAGCAGGTCTACATGTCGTCAGAGGCCTGGACCTATGTTACTACCTCGGTGGAGCAAGTGATCTCAGAGGTTAATGCGGCTTCAAACGGGCTGACGGATAAATCAACCAGCATCGACCTGGCCAAGTCCATACTGGAAAATCAAAGCCAGAAGGAAGTGCACATCCTAACGGAATCATTGGATTTTGTCAAAAAAGAAATTCAAGTCCTATTCTGATGGAAGATCGGAGAATATATCACCGCATTCTGGATAGAGCCAAAGGCATGGTCAAAGACAATGACCGAATGAAGAATTTGCTTTTAAAAGTAGGAAAGAAATTATCACAGATAGGCGATGGGTCAGATGGAAGTCGCGGATTCGTTGCTCAATTGAAGCTGCTGATTCGCATGATCCGTGCCTATATAAATGGGGCTTATAGAGCTTTTGCGCCCATGACACTGATCATGTTTGCATTTGCTTTAATTTATTTTATTACACCCATTGACTTGATTCCAGATTTTGTTCCTGCACTGGGTTTCACTGATGATATTGCTGTAGCGCTGATGATTATGCGCCGATTTTCGGAGGATATAGAAGAGTATAGGCAATGGGAAGAATTGTCAAATGAATCTCAATAGTAGGTTTTAATAGCATCTCCATTCCTTAATTTCAGAATCCTTTTCTAATTCTACCTTTTGAGTTTGCTCTAAGAATATTGATTTAGTAAATTACTCCACATAGCAAAAAATTATGGATAGAACTGCTTTGGTCGTTGGTGCTACAGGCTTGGTTGGAAAGGCACTCATCCGATTGCTCCTCACCAAGAACTATTATAAAAAAATTATCGTCTTCTCCAGACGTGAATTAGAAATCAAGGACAATCGTATCGAGATGGTAATCTTGGATGACTTTGACAAAATGGAGGAAGTCGCTGATCAAATAAATGCACACGACGTATATTGCGCTTTAGGTACAACTCTTAAGCAAGCGGGTTCCAAAGAACAATTTCTGAAAATAGATGTCGAGTGGCCTGTTCGATTGGCAAAAATCGTCAAAGAGCAGCCTTTGTTTAAGCAATTTTTAATGGTCACTTCTCACGGTGCAGATTCCGAATCACCACTTTTCTATAATCAGGTTAAGGGCGAAGTTGAGGATGAACTCGTTAAATTAAAATTAGATGCCCTTAAGATATTTCAGCCTTCACTTTTACTCGGTTACAGAGATGAGTTTCGTTGGAAGGAAGAGATTGCAAAATTTTTCAGCGCCGTTCTGTCATTTTTTATGGTGGGTACCAAAACTACACTTTGGACTATTCGAGGAACCGAAGTGGCTGCTGCCATGTATGCTATAGCAATTCGTCGTGATTCAGGTTTGCGGAAAATCAATGTGCGCAAGATGACCCAATTGGCGCTAAAGTGATTGCTGTCGTTCAGCGGGTCACAGAAGCATCTGTAACAATCGAGGATCAGGTCAAATCTCATATTTCAAAAGGTCTACTCATTTTACTGGGAATAGAAGAGGCTGACAACCAAGAAGATATTGATTGGCTGGTTCGGAAAACTTCTAACCTCAGGATATTCAACGACGAGGAAGAGGTAATGAACAAAAGCCTTCTGGATGTGGATGGAGAAGCACTGGTGGTCAGTCAATTCACACTTCATGCCAGTACCAAAAAAGGGAATAGACCCTCTTATATCAAAGCCGCAAAACCCGAAATAGCCATTCCTTTATACGAAACATTTGTTGGCGCTCTTTCTCTAACTTTGGACCAGGAGGTGAAAACAGGTGAATTCGGGGCAGATATGCAAGTAGCCTTGGTCAACGATGGGCCTGTGACGATTTTGGTTGATACCAAGAATAAGCTGTAGATCTATATTTTCAGTATGAAATAGGTAAAGCAAAATTCCCAAGTATAGCTGTCTGGAAATAACTTTTTGGATAAAGTAAATAAACGACGCTACCATAGTCTGATGAGATTTGATTTGTAACATCAAACTCTTTAGGATACTCGAATCCTTTGCAAACCTGATTTAAAAGAGTTCTAAATTATTGCATATAGCTTATTGTATAAGTATCTTTAAATAGACAATG
>JAAEPI010000073.1 GCA_024232835.1 Cytophagales bacterium | reverse complement strand
GGTTTCCTGAGCGAGTTGTTAAGCGATGATATCACCATTCTGGAAATTCTGGAGAGCGAAAGCAATAAGGAAACCCGCCAGGACAAATTCAATCGTGTTGACTTGAAAGTAAAGAACAGCAACAATGAACTTATCATCATCGAGGTGCAATACGCCCGTGAATTTGACTATTTTCATCGGATTTTATTGGGGGTTAGCAAAGTCATCACCGAACATCTGCAAGAAGCTGATACTTATGCTCAGGTGGTCAAAGTTATCTCCATTAACATTCTCTATTTTGATTTGGGGCAGGGAGAAGATTATGTCTATCATGGCACAACCAACTTTAGGGGCTTGCATGAAGATGATGAATTGCAATTAAGCCAGCAGCAACAAAAGTTATTTGATAAAAAGAAGGTGTCAGATATTTATCCTGAGTATTACCTGCTCAAGATTAATCAATTCAATGACATCGCCAAAGATAACCTGGATGAATGGATCTACTTTTTGAAGAATGAAGAGGTCAAAGAAGGCTTCAAGGCCAGGGGTTTGCAGAAGGCCCAAGAGGTATTAGATGTCCTGAGATTATCGGAGCAGGAGCGGAGAGCTTATGAAGCCTATCTTGAAGATTTGCGTTATCAGGCCAGTATGTACTTTTCATCTTATGGCGTAGGCAAACACGAAGGGCGTGAACAAGGTCTCGAGGAAGGCGAAAAAATAGGCGAGCGTAAAGCAACATTAAAAGCCTTAAATCAGATTCTAAACATTCGATTTGATGTCGGGTTAGGGAAATTTGATAAACAGTTGGCAAAGCTTGAATTAAAGTCACTTGAACAGCTTAACAAAGTTGCTTTG
>JAAEPI010000072.1 GCA_024232835.1 Cytophagales bacterium | reverse complement strand
GATCTAGAGGTTCAAATCCCATCGCTGACCAAAGATTTCCAGGTCTAGTCAGACTAAGTAGATTCATTGTGATCGTTTTGTAATTCATGTAATGCAATCGAAGAATACCTTTGTTCAAATCTACAACATATTTCTTAGACTCAAGAAAGACTATCATTTTGTACGAAAAATAACTAATAACGTGATCATCATCATTCGACAAAAAGAGGCATTCGGCACTCACACAATGTTAAAAGGGGGAGAAGGGCAAGTGAGAGATAGTTTTTCTCTTATGTTTAATGGGAGCAAAGGGATTTGCATCCGAAATTCTTCTGTAAGGCGTTGGTAGGTAAGGGGTGGTTGGAATGGTGTTTAAGTCTAAGCTAGTGTTTTGAGGTTGTCAGAAGAATCGTACTTTGTAGGGAAAACCAGCCGAGCTAGTTGAGGCAATGCATTTGCTAGCATACTTAGAAGTTTCAAATAGTTTCGTAGATTTGAAATGGAAAAAAATTGTGAAATGGGGGATTTTTCAACTCATTTGTGTTCGTCTTGGAGAGATTTTTTCGTGCTATGTACGCAGACTATGCACGAGTATAGATAGACTCCCTGCACTCTTCATGCACCCTGATGGTAGCAGTGTAAGGGATGACAGGTACATCGGGCTGTTGGATCTGTCTAACAGCTAGCTTATGTCTTTCCAATTTTGTACCAAATTCCACATGCCTGGAGGGCATTCCCGCACCGGGAATCGAACCCGGGCCGCCTGGGTGAAAACCAGAAATCCTAACCACTAGACCATGCGGGAAGATGTCTTATATTGTAAGACGTACCATCTTTTATCCCTGTGTCTGTATTCCACAATTACCATTGTACCTTTGATCGTCTTGGTAGCAAAGCGGATGCGCGTTCACTTATGAACCAGAGGTTCAGGTGGGGTGGTAGGGG
>JAAEPI010000071.1 GCA_024232835.1 Cytophagales bacterium | reverse complement strand
CTGCAATTAAAAATAACTTTTCAATCACAATCCTCGCGGCTTATTGCAAGCCCCGTTATGTGAATAAGGTATGAGCATTAGTTCAGATAATGGATTTTGGGAGACGGTGAAAAGCTCATTTCAGTATGATGATGGTTCGTTACCCAGTATCGAACTGTATGAACTTAAAGGTGAGGAAGTATCGTCAATATTTGAACAAATTATGGGTTACGGGAGCCTAAATATAGAGTCTTCTTTTTGGCATAAGGAAAAAGAAAAAGACGTAGCAATTGTAGAAGTTCAAAATGCTGCAACACTCGTAGTTGAAGGTAAAGCGGATAGTTTCCACTTCTGTATTAATGTTATAAATTACCAAGGTTGCGAGCTTCCAGAAATCGGAATATTTATATTTGAAGATTCTATAGAATTTGATTACCGAATGGGGCCAGAGTGGACAAAGAAATCAACCATTTCATTCTTCAAGTTCATGTTAGAAATGAAAAGAATATCTAAAAAAGGTAAGTTTATGGGTGCAGAAGACTCAGAATCAATTTTACGTGGACTAGATTGGATTGAGAGTGAATATTTCACAACAATACGTTCCAAAGGCGCGTCCCCTCGGGCCACGCCTCTGGAATGCCGAGTTGACCGTTCCCGTCCCAACGCCCGGTTCTGCGACGCTGTGCGCCT
>JAAEPI010000070.1 GCA_024232835.1 Cytophagales bacterium | reverse complement strand
CTGATGACCGACAGCGACGGAATCTCGACAAACGATACCTAAAATTTGCGACTGAATCTCGACAGCGACAGAATCACGACAGCGACGGAATCTCGACAAAAAAATATGACCATTTTGAAAGTAATGTCAATAATGAACAGTAATATACTTGTTATAATACACTTAAATGTCATAAATATCACATAAAATCAAGCCATACATCCAATAACTTTCAGATAATCAAGAACTTCGTACTCGTCGTACGCGTCTACCACTGTCTGTAGTTTCTGATCATACTTGATCCATTTAGGAGCTCTTCGTTCAGGAGGTTCTCTACACAGTCTCTTCGTCAGCTTCACATCTGTCGGGTCCTGCTCAGCTTTGAGAAAATCCAAGAATCTCCAGATGGTAGGGTTAGAGCAGCATAACATGGAATCGAAGCCGTGGTGCCATTTTTCGCCATTCTTATTATTTTTTCCCAAAAATCGATGTCGAAATGGCAATGAGCCCCATCATTTTATTTTTTCATTGCCATTGTTTCAGCATCAGAAATAGTATACGATGGTGGGTAATCCTCCATGCCTTGAG
>JAAEPI010000069.1 GCA_024232835.1 Cytophagales bacterium | reverse complement strand
TCATCTTTCTTCAATTACTTAAAATCTAATTTCTTAGGGATTTGGGTTGGTAACATGTTGTTACTGATGACTGTCTTGTTATTGCCTTGGTATATTTTACTTTTCGCTACTTTCTTAATTCCTTTCTTTTCGCCGATCCCCTCGCCAATCCGTAGAGCCTCCTTCTTTATCCGTTCCGCCTCAAGGAAACTCAACTTAAATTTATCGCTCATACGGAGCTTCGCCAGCAATCCCGAACGCTCGAAGCTGAAATACTCCTTCGTCGTGATGATCAAATGGTCCACCACTTTCACTCCCACTAAATCCCCCACCTGGATCATCTGGTCCGTTAAATCCTTGTCCGCCTGCGTTGCAAGGAGCACTTCACTGGGGTGGTTATGCACAAGGATTATAATGGGAACCTGCTTCTGAAGCGCCCAGGAAAAAATGTCCATAGGTTCGGTTATGGATTGAAACATGGTCCCGAGACTCACCAATTCTATGTATAATAACTTGTGATTGACCCCTAAACCGCAGACCCACAGGTGCTCTTTGTTGCTGTCGGTTTTGTTTGCCTGCAAGAGGATTTCCCTCATGATGGGATACAAATCGCTGTCGGTACGGACTTTGACTTTCTGCTTATCGGTCAATTCAATGTTCATTCACGCCTCCTGTCTCTCCCGTATTATAACACGAGCGGTTATTTTTTACCAATTTTATCTTAGCCACGAAGAACACGAAGAAACACGAAGGCGCGGCACCCTTTTAAAAAACGTCGTGACCCTTCGTGTCCTTCGTGGCTATTTCAATCTGTGTCAATCTGTGTAATCTGTGGGCACATTTTCGTGGGGGTGAATTTCGTGACAGGCCAATAAAACCAT
>JAAEPI010000068.1 GCA_024232835.1 Cytophagales bacterium | reverse complement strand
TGCCTCATTTGGACTAGTGAGTACAGCACTTTCAGCGAAGCGTGGGTCAGGTTGCGACATATCTGAATCCATTGCATCGAATAAATTTCGTTTCCTTGCAGCTTACCAGAGAAGAAATCGTGGCTTGTAATTGAAGTTTTCCATTTTGCTACAAAGCCAGAGTTCGCAATTTCAGAAATTATGAGATGCGGTGCTAATCGCCTAAAATGACTGACGCCTTTTTACCACACAGTGATTCACAACTGGGCAAATTTCTTCTACCTTTGCTTGGAGTCCCCTTTCCATTATCGTCTCTCTCCATCGTACCTTCGCTGTGATTATTCATCTGAGTGCTCTCGTTTAACATTTCTGTCATGTATTGATTTGAAATATCAGCATTAGTGAGTTTTAATGTCCCATTTTGGCCTCTGGGGTCAGCATTACTTTCGGCAAGGTTTGGGTCTGTTTGCGACATACAATCTGAATCCATTCCATCAAAGAAATCTTCAATTTCTTCCAGTTCCCCAGCTGAAAAATTGTGGTTTGCAACTAAAATTCTTGATTTTGTTACAACCAGAACTGGTGAATTCCAGAAATTTAAGCTTTTCTCCACCATATCAGTGATTTTTGATTGACCGGGGTTGTCGTGCATGAGTGCCACCTTTCAGTGCCCAAGCCATCGATAATATGGATTTGATAAATGGCTTGACATATTGCAGCTGTACCGAATGACAAAGCTGAATGGCGATTCATATTACTGGACAAAGGTGAGCTGTCTAATAATGCCGGGGCTGGGGTTGGCCTTATAGGACGACCATTTTGTTGACATTCTGATTTAGTTCTATCTTCCGCTGAAGCACTTGCTGGTCTGAATGGAAGAAAAGTCCTCTGTTCCATTGGACTCAACATAAAACATGGTAATGGTATCTAGTGGACACCATGTCGAATGTCCACCAGACATGTACGTCTACTGTACTTTACCAAAAAGAAATCATACTGGAAAGAACTCT
>JAAEPI010000067.1 GCA_024232835.1 Cytophagales bacterium | reverse complement strand
TAGTAGACGAACATGGCAAAAAAATGTCGAAGTCGTTGGGTAATTTTGTATCGGTTGGAGACGCATTGAAGGAATTGGGTGGGGATATCGTAAGACTTTGGACCTCTTCCATGGAATACAGGAATGAGATGCACGCATCATCCGAGATCATTTTGAAAATGTCAGATTCCTATAGACGCCTGAGAAACACGTTTAGGTATATTCTGGGTAACTTATTTGATTTTGACCCAAAGAATGATTCGGTGGATTATTCGCAAATGCCGGAGATTGACCGGTGGGCATTACATAAAACAGAAGAACTCATTACCTCTGTAACTTCCGCGTATGAATCGTTTCATTTTCATCGTGTTTACCATAATGTTCTCAATTTTTGTGTAGTTGAGATGAGTTCTTTCTATTTCGATATTATGAAGGACAGGCTATATACATTTTCAAGGAATTCTGTTGAAAGAAGAGCAACACAAACTGTTCTTCATAGGATTAATGCTGTACTGGCAAGATTGCTTGCTCCTATACTGGCGTAT
>JAAEPI010000066.1 GCA_024232835.1 Cytophagales bacterium | reverse complement strand
ATTTGTCCGGCAAGTTAATCAATTGTCATATCCATAATGGGCGCTCCGATCAAAATCTTAAATCGTGGCGCGGAGGGCATTTTAATACGATTATTGATCGCATGATTATTCACAGAATTGATAATTGGCGCCCAAATATACTGGGAGAGCAGATATTCATGATAATCCTTGAAATTCTGAATCCGTTCTTCAGAATTTTTCGATCGTGTCATCGCTTTCTGCATCAAATAGTCGGATTCATTATCATGCCACATGGCGACGTTTGGATAACCGAGTCTATTTGAATTGAAAAACCACTCCAGGATATCGGCATTATCCCAACCATAAGAACGAACTACCAGATCATGCCGCCCTTCTTTGAACTCCGCTCTAATTGAGCTGGGGTCAAATTGCTCGATTTTGACATCAATCCCCAATTTTGCAAGTTGGGCCTGGATGACAACAGCGGTTTTACGCTCATCTGACTCACTTTTACTCCAAAGGGCGAGAGACAATTTTTTATCATCTTTGGTCAAAATTCCATCACTGCCTTTCTTCCATCCCTCTTCTGCCATGATCGCTTCAGCTTTCTCCAGATCAAAATGGATTTCATACTTTTCATCCACCTTTCGTGCCGGTAATCGATCAATCAGATAGGTATAGGCAGGGCTGCCATTCCCCTGGAACACTGCTTTCAAAATGCTTTCCTGATCAATAGAGAGGGCGATTGCCTTTCTGATATTCACATTGTTCAGAAATTCACGTTTGGTATTCATGACCATGTGAAAATTACCATTACTCGCCATGGTAATAACTTTCGCGTTGGAATCCTCTCTGATCTTCTCCAAGAAAAGGTTGGGGACTTTTTCTAATATATCAACACCACCGGTTTGAAATTCAAGAAAACGAGTGGAATCTTCCAAGATCTCCTTAAACACGACTTTGTCGATTTTCGCCGGTCCCTGATTGTCAGATAGCGGTGAGCCCCATTGATAATTGGGGTTTTTCTTTAACACAACTTCAACACCTGTTTTCCAGGAAACAAACTCAAACGGACCGGTTCCTACAACATATTT
>JAAEPI010000065.1 GCA_024232835.1 Cytophagales bacterium | reverse complement strand
CTCAGACAAGAAATGACACAAGGAATTGAGAAAATTAACCAAAGACTACCTGCTGAGCTAAAACCTCGCCACGAACCCCCTGGGAACCTACCCTTCTACACCTTGAGGAACCGCTCAGAGAGACGGTGTTTTGGATGTGGAGGATTTGGACACTTTGCAGCTGCATGTCGCGCCCAAACTACTAGATTTTCAAAAAACTTGTAGAAGGCTGGAGAGAAACTGACGTCCCTCCAAACACAAGGCCTGAAAATCGTCATACACAACAGGAATGCAACAATTTGAATAACTTGAATTTTGATGGATGCAAACCATTCAGATCACCAGCTGTCAACTGCCATTTTGATCAGAAACGAGTCGTATCCATTTTAGATACAGGAGCAGAAGTCTCTGTTATGAGTGAAGAACTTTATAAGAATCTAGCAAAATCTTGTGTGAAGTTTCATAAACCTCTTGACCCAGAGAAACAGAAAAAGTTCAAAATGGAAGGTGCAACTGGAGAAAAGGTTCTACCATTGGGACTTGCACGGATATCATTGCAAATGGAAAGAGTGCCCTGCTCCTTCGTGTTCGTCATAGTGAAGAACCTGAAGAAAGCCATG
>JAAEPI010000064.1 GCA_024232835.1 Cytophagales bacterium | reverse complement strand
TGATTATGCAACAGCTAATGCCTTTATGGACCAGTTTGCCGTTTACCGTAATAAACTTGTTTCCTTAAAAGAGCGAAAAGGACAAACCCTTTCCATTAATTGGCCGTTATGGAGAGAAGGGGGTATGGGTGTGGATGCTGCCAGTGAAGCAATGATGAAAGAATCTATCGGAATGGTTGCTATGCGGACCAAGACAGGCATACGTGCGTTTTATCAAAGTTTAAATTCCAATTATTCTCAAGTATTGGTTGTTGAAGGTTTGGTTTCAAAAATAAGAGAGAACCTTTTTGAGATGAATGCTGTCTCACCCGCAAGAACAAAACAGTTACAACCCCCCGGTATTGATCCTAATCAGCTTCATGAAAAGACATTGCAGAAAATCAAAAGTTTGTTTGGGAATGTGATCAAACTTGCGGCTTCTAAAATTGACAAAAATGAAGTATTAGAATCCTATGGTATTGATTCCATTATGATTACACAATTGAATCAAGAACTTACGGAAGTGTTTGGAGAAATTTCAAAGACTCTGTTTTTTGAATATCACACGTTAGAAGCTTTGACAGAATACTTTACCAAAGAGTATATAGCGGAGTGTTTACGCTGGACAGGGCTGTATGAAGAAGAGCAGGAATCTGCCAGGCAAGAGACAAAAATCCTGGATGCAACAGACTGGCCTAAGTTGCATTCTTTTAAATCTGAAAGGATAAATCTTAGAGGTTCAGATATTTTGCTTTCCCGTTCTAGCTCGGAACCGATTGCTATTATTGGAATCAGCGGTATGTATCCTCAAGCAGAGACTTTAGAACACTATTGGGAGAATCTTAAAACCGGCAAGAATTGTATCACGGAAATCCCTCCAAATCGTTGGTCACTGGAGGGGTTTTTCCATCCAAATGCACAAGAAGCTGTAGAACATGGAAAGAGTTATAGCAAGTGGGGAGGTTTTGTCAATCAATTTGCTGAGTTTGATCCTCTGTTTTTTAATATATCTCCGAGAGAGGCCATGAATATTGATCCTCAAGAGAGACTGTTTTTACAGGTTTCCTGGAAGGCATTGGAAGATGCGGGATATACCCGAAGTATTTTGAAAGAGAAGTATCAGCAGCGAGTGGGCGTCTTTGCTGGAATTACCAAAACCGGATTTGATCTTTACGGGCCTGAGTTGTGGAATCAAGGTGAAAAGCTCTTTCCTCATACTTCATTTAGCTCCTTGGCGAATCGACTCTCATATTTCCTTGATATGAAGGGGCCGAGTATGCCTATTGATACCATGTGCTCATCATCTTTGACGGCTATTCATGAAGCGTGTGAACATATTCGGCGTGGAGAGTGTAATCTGGCACTTGCAGGAGGCGTAAATCTCTATCTTCATCCCTCTAACTATATTGGGCTCTGTGCACAACAGATGCTTTCTCAAGATGGTCTATGTAGAAGCTTTGGAGCAGGTGGTAGTGGGTTTGTTCCCGGAGAAGGAGTAGGGGTGGTGTTACTAAAGCCGCTCTATG
>JAAEPI010000063.1 GCA_024232835.1 Cytophagales bacterium | reverse complement strand
GCTTCCAGTGCCCATACTTCCATTTCTCCAAATCTCTGGCCACCAAATCTTGCTTTTCCTCCAAGAGGTTGTTGCGTTATTAATGAATATGGTCCCGTAGCCCTAGCATGCACCTTTTCATCAACCAAGTGATGCAGCTTCAACATGTACATATAGCCTACGGCCACCTTTTGATCAAATGGCTCTCCTGTACGCCCATTATACAAAGTAGTCTTACCGTCCTCTGGAAGCCCGGCCTCCTTCAATGTATCTAACACTTCAGATTCTTTAGCTCCATCAAAAATAGGTGTAACTGCCTGAAAATTTAATTTCTTTGCCGCCCATCCCAAATGTATCTCCAGTATTTGCCCAACATTCATCCTAGAAGGCACACCCAAGGGATTCAAGATCATTTCAACTGGTGTTCCATCCTCTAAACACGGCATATCTTCCACGGGAAGTATTTTAGCAATAACCCCTTTGTTACCGTGCCTTCCTGCCATTTTATCTCCAACAGACAGCCTCCTTTTCGTTGCAATGGAAATCTTAGCCACTTCTAACACACCACTTGGTAATTCATCACCTCTTTTTAATTGATTGATTTTCGAATTCTTCTCTTCCTGTAATGATTCAATTTTCCCATTATACTCATCACAAATATTTAACGCCCTAACACTTTTCTTTTTATCCCTCCCTAAATCACATGCCTTCATATCAAATTGCTTCTCCACACCAAGAATTTCTTCCCCAACTTCTGTGTTTGACACCTTCAATCGCCT
>JAAEPI010000062.1 GCA_024232835.1 Cytophagales bacterium | reverse complement strand
TAGAAATGAAGAAATTTCATTTCTTTAGGAGCACCAATTTTGTAAGTTACATCAGCAATAATATCTGCTGCCAACGTAGTATCTTTACTTCCAATTAGAAAAAGCATAACAAATAGAAGAATGGTTAGTTTTGAGAAATGAATCGAACATTTATTCCATAATTATATTATTTTCATAATTACCTTTCATAGCGAACTGATTAAAGTTTCTAAATAGGAAAATCATTGTTTGTCAACAGATTAGGTTTGATAATCATATAGTAGGCACCTGCAAGTTAACGATTTATAATATTGTTGAGATTATATTGTTAACCGTATTGGTAAGGAGGTGCCGAAATGAGTTATTATGTTGGGATTGATTTACATTCGGACAACAATTTTGTAGGAATTATAGACAAGAAAGATTGTCGTATTCTGAGTAAGAAGCTTCCTAATGATTTGGACATGGTATTAAACACATTAAAACCATTTAAGAGAAAGATCAAAGGAGTAGTGATAGAGTCGACATACAATTGGTACTGGCTGGTAGATGGGTTAATGGACAAAAAATACAAGGTACACCTTGCCAACCCCTCCCAGATGCAACAGTATTCCGGGATGAAATATACTGACGATAAGTGGGACTCATTCTGGTTAGCACATATGTTAAGACTGGGAATTCTACCCGAAGGATATATTTATCCGAAAGATATCCGTCCGATAAGAGACCTGCTCAGAAAACGTATGATGTTGGTGCAACATAGAACTGCCTATATATTAAGCTTACAAAGCATGGTTAACCGCAGCACTGGAAGAAAGCTTAAGTCAAGGGAGACAAAAAAACTGGGTAAGGGAGAGTTGGGTATGATATTTTCAGACAAGCACCTGGTAATGTCGGCACAAAGCAATTGTAATGTAATGGCGTTTTTAGATGGCCAGATCAGTGCGATAGAAAAGGCAGTGATAAAAGAGGTAAAGCTGAGATATCCATTTGAGAAATTGCTAACAGTACCAGGCATAGGCGAAATCCTGGGTATAACCATAATGCTTGAGTCCGGAGACATGAATCGGTTTCAGGCAGTATCAAATTATTCGTCATACTGCAGATGTGTATCATCCCAGAAAGTATCCAATGGCAAGAAGAAAGGTGAGAATAACAAAAAGAACGGAAATAAGTATTTAGCGTGGGCATATGTAGAAGCCGCTAACTTTATGAGACGCTATTGTCCACAGGCGAGAAGCTGGCATCAGCGCAAGGTGTCTAAAACGAACCAGATCGTAGCGACAAAAGCACTAAGTAATAAGATTGCCAGAGCATGTTATTTTATCGTAAAGGACCAGACAGTTTTCGATTCGGGAATGTTATTTAGCTAATGACGCATTTATCGTAGGGAATAAAATGTAAAACTATATTAGATGGGACAGTGAACCGGTAGAGGGGTTGGTAGCCAATCCACAAGATTTGATTGGAAAGCTGTTCCATCGATAGAGGCAAAAAAGTTTGAAAAGATTTTAATTACATTTCTGCCTATGCTGTGAGCCACGAGGGTCTGGACATAGAGCCATTAGATTTGTAAAAATCACTTGGACACACGCATGGAACCGAGGATTTTCTGGGGCATGAATTTGCCAGGGGCGACGAGTTAACTTCCGAAAGGATAAACTCGAACAAAAGCCTGGAACCGGATGGGTGACTGGAGCGGAAAGGTAATCCGTATCTAAAAACACTGAAAATAAGGGCGTGGATAATGTGTTAAGATTTCGAAAACTTTGAATGGTTATAGATAACACTGGTTTGATTTATAATAGATTGAGTTTATCGCTTTTAAGACTATACGGATGAATTAAAGAGAGAGAGGGCTACACAAATTGAATAGCCTCTCCCCATCCGCACAGCCACTCGCATGGTGCTCGGGTCGCTCTCCAGC
>JAAEPI010000061.1 GCA_024232835.1 Cytophagales bacterium | reverse complement strand
TGGTACCAAAAGAAAACTTTCAATGATAATCCTAGTTGTAAAAAAGACAAATATGGGTCCCGCCTACTATTTTTATTTAGTGCATTTAACAATTTAAATTATCCCTATTTTAGCTCTTGGATAATAATAATAATAATAATGAAATTTTGGCAACATAGCCAACTCATATCCCTCAAAACCCTTTTAAACTCAACCCGATTGCAATTCACACATAGTAATCATTCGAAAAAAAAGTTTCTTTTAGTTAACATAATGTGCATTAGGCACATATCATGTCTATTAACATTGACATTTTAGAGTCCTGAACACATTAAAACTTCCCAGAAGAGTTAGAAATCGAAAGATTTGTCGAATTCCTTTCCCTCATCTTCATCGTCTAGTCTTTTTCTTGGGGTAAATTTGCCCCTTGAAGTAATAGTCCCTTGTCTAATTACCCAATGCTCTTCTGGGAACTCCTCTATCTTCTTCGTCAGATCTTCATTCAGCTTCCTCCGCTTATCACGATCGTCCTTGCTGAGATCAGGTGTGACAAACACTTTCCTTAACCCTTTCACTTTGCTCAAGTGATTTGCATATCTGACTAAAAGACGTGCTTCATTCGTGCCGTTCATTGTCAGCAGAATGGGTGGAGCCTTGCTAGATTCACCTACCTTCCCCAAAATTTTGGAGTTAACGATACCAAATTTATAATCACTGACACTCTTAATTGAACTCTCAATCTCTTCCACGCAGTATTTTGCAGTCGTTTTAAGTTTTTCCGCTTGCTGTTCATGAGGTATTGCAGGATTAATATCCAGTCCATGTACAACTACATTTTTTGCACGTTCACCATCTTGTTCAATCTCTTTTATGGCCTGTTTCATGGGTAGGACAAGTGTGGTGCTATCAAGATCCTTGCACACCATTTCAGCATAGGTATCCTTGCCAAAACTCTCATTCGTCACAGCTACTTGTTTCTTAACGTCATCAATCTGCGTTATGATTGCACTCTGGTTACCACGCATCTCATCGGTCATTTTCTTCATTGCAGAACTTGACAGGTCAGCAACTTTTCCCCGCAGTTCAAAGTTAAGAAGTTATGACCGTGCATCTTACTAAGTAAATCTTTAGCTTCCAGGCACACGTTCGTGACACTGAGTATCACAGTTGCCATGTTTAACTTATCTCCAAGCTTCTCTTTTAAATTTTGAGCTCCATGTTTTTGGTCTCCTTTCCTATATTTAAGTACTATCCTCGTAGCATCCTCGATCTTTTTCACAATTTCCTCGTATTCTTTGAACTTGTAGTCAAATTCAGACATGTGTCGTACAAGGTGAGAGTAACGACGCCGTGTTGTGTTACTGGCACTGTTAAATCGTTGTCATCACAAGCCGCGAAACAAAGTACGATATTCATTGGATCAGTTCACGACTCTTCCGATCCCTATTCAGACTAT
>JAAEPI010000060.1 GCA_024232835.1 Cytophagales bacterium | reverse complement strand
GCAAAAAATTAATCATCGCAAAAACTTCACAAAACCACACAATCAAATCGAGTTATTTACTATATATAGAGACCCCGCTTCGGGCTTGTCCAACACTGGATTAAGTCGCGGCTGCGCGCGACCTATCCTTTTTTGTTATGCTTTATCACAAGCTCTGTACTCTTCCTGCTTAGTCAATTGCTCCTGTAGTTTTTCCTGTGAGATAAGGCTTGCAGGACTATTTGTTACTTCTTTTATCTCGGGCATTTTAAAAGGCTCGTTTATTGGAACGTGGCTGTTATTTTTCAATGCCTCATACTCTTTTTTACACCAATCATCTAAATCAATTATCGGTTTTAAAGAGACCTCATTATCTACCAAATAGTTAGCATAATTTGTAGGGCGTGGAAAACCCATTGCTTTGTCTGATTGCCTTATAGAATTTATGATATTAGCCTTCATTGGCAATAGCATTCCACCAGATAACAGGCTATGTATGTGGCTATATGCGTTTGGATCTAGTACTTGTACATGGCGCTCTAAGATCTTCTCTGCCATGGCTGTCATATTGGTCAATTTCTCGGGTAACCACTGCCACCAAGTTCTTGGTGGTGTAACATTTGGCTTTGCATCGAGATCCAAACACATTCCCATCTTATTAATGTTTCCTTGCGACAGAAGATTTTCTAGGGTGTCTGGATATTTTTCTGGGACAGACTGTAGATAAATATCTTGCCAATACGAAATCATCATGCAAGTTAGTGATCTGACATCTTCATATGCAGCAAGCCTGTGTGGTAACCGCTTATCTTCTTCGGCTTTAATTGAAATAGCATGAAGAGCTTGACCAATTGTAATAATCCCAAACAAAACTTCGATTGAAACAACTGCTCTCATTATCTGTGACGTTGGGTTTATATCACCAAATCCAAGAGTAGTTATTGATACAATACTAAAATATATTGCATCGATTGGTGTTTTTATCCCGGGGTCGAAGAAATCTTTGGGCTTTATTTCAGCGAATCCGATCAAATTTAAAAGGTTAGGAGCATAAAATATGAAAGCAGATACAACTATTATCAATCCATATTGAAATATGGATGAGTGATCCTTTCGAAAATCATTAAATCTAACTAATGTGTTTTTAAGCATATGTTCCATCTGGCTGCTTTGAAGCTTAACGCTCAACCTAACCAGCTCGCGCCCCAGCGATATGGGAGCGGCGCGATAGTGCCGCGAGTCTGGTTGAGGTTCTTGTTATGCGCTCACTCATTATCTATTAGAAGGTGTTCACAAGAGTCACACACAAATATGTAACCGGTATTGTCAGTACAAGTAATTTCAACTGTGCCGCCAGCTCTTATGGTGAAATTACATTCCTTAACACCCATATTTAGGCTGCCTTTTACAAAACATGGTAGATATTCGTAATTATTGTGAAATTCATTAATTTCTACTTCTCGACTTGCTTTAATTAGTTCAGTTGCTTGTAAATTTGAAAGTGAAAATTTATTACAGAACTCTCCTCCGGATTCAGTGCCTGTTTCTTTAACATCGATATTAGTTATACCTTTATTATTGGCAGCACAACTAAATATAAGCAGTACTATTGGAAATATTAGTATTTTCTTCATACAGGTCACCAATTAGCAGATTTTGCTTCTGAAGGCTGCTTATATGACACATCCGGGTGTCTATATATATCGGAATTTTGCAGTTTCAAATGTGTTAATAATTCATTTACAAGCCATTTCAGTGATAGGTTTTGTTTAGCATTAACAGATTCATATACTTTATTGGCTTTGTTGTAGCTGCCAACTATTTCGATTCCGATAGAATCACTGTTAGTGGGATATCTATCAGGGTAATTTTTTGATTTTTCATGATTGTGTACATTTTTTACCCTTACTGGATATGATAACCCTTTTTTCAAATATATCGAATTAGCAGAAGAAAGCTCTTCCTTAGAGCATAATTTTGTTTCTATACAGCGCGAACGAATTTTCCCTACATGATCACTGCTGTCCCGTTAACTTTCATATCAAATTCATCTGATCGACATTGACCCCATAATCTCGAGGCGGGTCTCCTCTGAGCAAAGCCATCAAATCCCTTTTTTCAAACAAATTCAGGTGCAGTAGGCGTAGCAGTTGT
>JAAEPI010000059.1 GCA_024232835.1 Cytophagales bacterium | reverse complement strand
GATTGTGAAAAAAGATCAATGGAATTTTACTCTTCATTTGCAATCATTCCTATTGCGTGGGGCTCGGCTATAGTAACCTGTTCCCGCTTGGATATTATCAAACTACGCTTTCCCCAGAGGCTTAGAATTCGACTCACGGTGTAATGGCTGGTACTGCAATAGTCAGCAATATTCTGACGACTAAGAGGAATGTCAATGCAGACGCCCTCCTTAGTTTTTTTCCCGTATTGCCGCATCAGCCGCATCAGAGTACGCGCAATGCGCTGTTCTACCGGCTCGGTACTAAGTTCCAAATAACGGAATTGAACATCATCAATACGCTTAAAAACTATATCAAGCATATTGATTGCAATATCGGGATATTTACGCATCAATCGCAGCATTGTTTGCTTATCCCAGCTAATGATGTCTGTCTTTTTAAGAGCTTCTGCAGTGACCGGATATTTTTTTTCTTCCAGTACGGCTACTTCCGCAGTCAATTCTGTGGGCCCGATGTAACGTATGATAATTTCCCTGCCTTGTTCGTTGAGTTTGGTGAGCTTCAGGCTGCCTTTGATCACTAAATAACATCTTTGGGCAACATCGCCTTCATGGAATAATATTTTTTTGGCTTTTATACTTGTACGGATTCCACTGTCAAGTATCTCTGGATGATGTACACGGTCTATTCCTTTGAGTAAATCCAATTTCTTATCCCTATGTTTATTATTTTCTGATTACTTTTATCGTTCCCGAAGAAATGGGCCCGTTCATGCGTTCCCATTAGCGTGTTACTTACAATGCAATG
>JAAEPI010000058.1 GCA_024232835.1 Cytophagales bacterium | reverse complement strand
GAGGGAGGAGCAGCGTGGAGTCGGGAAGCCTTGTGTGAGGTGCGGCTGGTTTTATTTGCGCCGACCACCCAGCTCAGGAAAATCAGCAAGTCACCATAAAGCAACATTTTGCTCCATAACGCTAAGCTAGCAGGTGTGCGCCCACCAGCTTGTAAAAAGCACTAAACTAGCGAAACTGCCCAACCACCACAACTGTATTTACGAAGAAGTGCGTTCTGAAAATGAAAATCCAGAACCACAGAAGTATCCAGAAGCGATGAAATCTCAGAATGGGTAGTGTAGCGGGCAAGTTCCCGATGAAGCTGGCAGATTGCTCATTTGGCGCATAACTGCTAGCGATTGTTATCAGTATTTATTCAATTTCATGAATCCCAGTAAATCCGTTAAATCCCAGTCTTTTTATTCCTATCATTTGGTTTACAAAAATTACAGAAACAATTGCAGCAACTTTCTCGTCAATCGGATTCCAACGAAGCTGTTCATCAAGAGCCGTTTTTAAGTTAAGTTTCTTTGTATTAATGTTGGTTTTGTTTCCAAGACTTAACAAACAAGATGATCCATCTTCAAGAACAAGAATTTGAAGTAGTAAGTCACCAGATATTTTAGTTCTTGATTTTTCGTCCATGGAATTAGCGATAATTCTCATTATTTCATCATCCGCAACCTTTGCAGTTACAGAGTCAGATTCAAGCTTAAATGTGTCGGTGATACAGTTCGTGAATTTCTCATCAAACAGGTGTTGAGTGTATGCAGTCTGAAATAATAGCAAAGCGAGTGTTAGAATTAGTATTTTCTTCATCTAGACAAATTACTGATAACGTCCATGTATGAGGCGTGTGCTCTCACTTAATGGACATCACTAAAGTAGTGAAGTCTGCCGAATCTCACAATGTTTCAAACAGCCATGCGAAACACAAGTCAAATCCTCCGGAATTTGCCGAAGGTAAATTCCTCAGGGGCTGGCACGGCGGCAGACGAAACGGGCAAGCTCAAAAAAAGTCATGTAGAAACCACGCAAGCACATGCCTTATACATATTGTTGTTGGGCGTCTAATACAATTAATTTAGCTGGATGTCTCCATGCCCTTTGAATATATAATCGTTACCTTAGAATTTGTACAGATAGTACATCCTGTATATTCCGGAGCTATCCAAAGTTCCAAGATGAATTTGAAGTTCGCCTGGAGCGTTTGTGAATGAGTTTCCGGTAATTTCATTGAAATTGTTATTTACCAATTTCCATTCTGCAAATTCAATATCTTCCAAATTGTCTAGGTGAATAGCAACAATTCCATTCGTTGGATTTGGAAATGCAAGCCACACAGCATCACTTGTTCCTTTTGTTATACCATCATTATTCAGGTTCTCATACTCTGTAAACAATTCAATTTCTTTATTAGACCATGTGTCATGGTGTTGCCAATCTGTTTCGTCAATCGAGCCAATCGGCACACCTTGCATATCCCTTTCTGTAATTCCACTAAATCTAGTTGATGGGTCATCGTCTCCGCAACCAAGCAGAGTTGCGATTAGAATCATAGCAAAAAATATATTCAATTTGTTCATTCCCTATTCCGTTAGCAATATGCCCTACAACGCCAAGCTCGTATTTGCTGGATCTGCTTACTGCTGATTTTAAGTTGTCAGAGACTATCGCTTTTGGCACACCTCCATAGTAGCTAAGCGCATTACCCATACAAGAGATGAAATTGGCTCGTTTTTGACTCAGGCAGGCTTCTACAT
>JAAEPI010000057.1 GCA_024232835.1 Cytophagales bacterium | reverse complement strand
TGGATTTTATGAAAGAATGGTAGGGTTAGCAAAATCTTGCCTAAGAAAAATTATTGGAAGAAGGTATATAAATGTGGATGAATTATATACATTTGTGGCTGAAACTGAAGCAATAGTTAATAGTAGACCACTTAATATGATTACTGAAGAGCGAACAGCAAAATTGGTTTGTCCAATTGACTTGATTCAAAGCAATAATAAGATTGGCACATTCAATTTGAATGGAGACAGAGATGATGATCCTGAATATGTTCCATCCATCACATCTGCAATTGAACTGAAGAAATATTGGCAGAAGACTCAGAGAGACTTAAATGAGTTTTGGGTATTATGGAAAGAAAATTATTTATTGGCACTGCGAGAGAAACTTCAGATTAAGCACAATCATGGTAGAGAGTTAAATGTACCTCCACCCAAGCTAGATGATATTGTATTGGTCCAAAATCGGAATCTTCCAAGGGGATGTTGGAACATTGGTAAAGTGGTAAGCTTGTTGCAGAGTCAAGATGGAATAACAAGGTCTGCTCGAGTCTTAATGACAAACAAGAGAATGGTCAATAGACCAATAAATTTGCTTTACCCGATTGAATTTGCCCCTTTACCTCTTTTCCCAATTGGTTCAAAGTTCAAGAAAGATGTTGAACCAGTGCCAATGAAAGAAAATAGCACTGAAAGTGACAAACATCGTCCAATTACTAGGTCAATGACCAAACAACAAGTAGTTTCAGTTAATCCAATCAACACAAAGGTGGTTACTTTTGCAGATAATCCAACTAACAGTCAAAAGGAAGCTATTCAGTATGATGAAGTATCTGAGAGATATATCACACCTATTCCAACATTATCGGTTTTATTAGGAAATGCTGCTGCATGTCTACCTGATAGGATCACTCCAGACTCTGCTGGATTAGATTTGTATTCAGCTGAAAAGAAACTCATAAAGTCAAAATCTTGGGAACTCATAGACACCAGCATACATATAGAAATACCAAAAGGTCATCTTGGATTTATTACAGCCAGATCAGGATTAGCTGCAAAAAATGGAATTACTACATTATGTGGCACTATTGACAGTGACTATGTGGGACCAATCAAGATAGTTCTTATGAATCATGGCAATAAATCATTTCAAATAACTGAACAAATGAAAATTGCACAGCTGCTCATACTCCCATACAAAGAAATGAAACCAAAAAGAGTGAAAAATCTCTCCATAGTAAGTGAAAGGGGAGCTGCTGGGTTTGGCAGTTCTGGTATAACTAGTTCTGATAC
>JAAEPI010000056.1 GCA_024232835.1 Cytophagales bacterium | reverse complement strand
TTAATCCCAGATACAAGACAATCATCACCCTCCGAACTATGGCTATAAATAGATCTTCAGAGAAATAACTTTAACGATGGAGACTTTTAATCCCGAAAAATTGAAGAGTTTGGCTTACCCAACCATCATTCAGGATGGTCGAGGAGGTGATATGGATCGGTATGTTTACACCCAAGTAGGTGACGGCCTGGGATCCTTCTTCGGGAATATCTTCAAAAGTGCAGTTCCGTTCCTAGGACGGGCTATAAATACAGCCGCCGGGATTGCTAAACCTCATCTTGTAGCTGCTGGGAAAGATTTGATCAGTGCTGGTGCTAAACGAGGTATTTCAGAAATTACTAAATCAGAAAAATCACGAAAGAGGAAAGTTGTTCATCGACCACATCGTAAGAAAACCAAATGGCGAAGTATATAAATTCCAGAGAGTCAATATCAAGTTCACTTCTGCTTTGGAATGATCTACCCACAGAAGTAGCAATTCAGCAGACGTATGATATAAAAGCATGGCCAGTCACAAACATACTAAACGACGGCCCCATTAACTTTTCTATCCCAAGCCAACCTCATAGCTTGATGACTGATATCTACATCATCACAAAAGTGAAAATTCAAAAAGATGGAGTAGACATAAATAGTCCCCAAAAATCGATCTCTGTTGTAAACAACTTTGCCAATAGTCTCTGGGGTGAGGTAGACATTCAGATTGATGATCGATTGCATATCACTCAAAGCATGAGGAATGCATATGCATACCAAACATATTTCAATCATGCTTTGAATTCTGAGTCAAACAGATCTGACTATTTGTTCTATAATGAGCTTTTTAAAATGGATCAAGGCAGAACCAAATCGCTGGAGGAAAAATCTCGCGACTGTTGGGTGTGGAATGATAGAGTTGAAGAAGAGATAAAGGGTATGATGACTGAGGAAATTACAAACAAAGACGCTGCACTTGAAACTGTAAAAGAAAAATTATGGCTAGTTGATATATATAATTTTGATACCCTAGATGAGGTGACAAAAGCTTTGGGTTTCACTGGGCGTGAAATCAAGAACAAACACATGGACGTTATCGAAATTATTGACAGAACATGGGTGCCTGGAAATAATCCATCGGCAAGTGATCGAAGTAGACGAATTCTCAGAGGGCAAAGTCTAACGGTCAGTTCTAAACTTCAGTGTCCTCTCTTCAATACTCGAAAGTGCTTACCAAACAACATGAGAATAAGAGTGAGT
>JAAEPI010000055.1 GCA_024232835.1 Cytophagales bacterium | reverse complement strand
GTGAAAGATTTCACAAAAAACTTGCTGAGAAGATATCCTTCCACAGAAGAGAGCGCTACTCTGATGTAATGGCTTATATTAGAACCAGAGTCAGATTCTCCCTCCTGAAATCAGTTCTAGTATCAATCCATGGGATTCGGGGAAAACAGCGGATCATACCAACAACACCGCTGTCGTGCATTGACTTTGGACTTATTCCACAGGAAGCTGAATATGAATGCCGTTGAGGGCTATTGAATGAACTTTATATTTTAATGTGGATTTTTGACACCCCCAAGAAGCTCTATCACAAGCATGAACAAGAAAAGAAATCAAAGTACGAAGAGAGAATTCTTGAAGTGGAAAAGGGATCATTTTGTCCACTTGTGTATTCTACCACTGGAGGTGTTGGACATTTGTGTGAAACCCACCACAAGAGAGTGGCGAGACTCATTGCAGATAAACGCAAAGAAGACTATCCATATATAATCAGATACATAAGAACCAAGTTACGTTTTGTACTGCTGAGATCAGTTCTCATGTCATTGCGAGGAACAAGAGGAAAAGCTTATACAGAATGTGTAAAATTATCTGATGTTAGTTTTGGACTGATCCCCGAGATGTCTTGCTATGAAATCTAGCTCCTGGAGAAAGGAAGACATGATCT
>JAAEPI010000054.1 GCA_024232835.1 Cytophagales bacterium | reverse complement strand
TGATGATTTATGGAGGATTTCCAAACAACAGTCTTTGTTTCCGGATTCCAAACACCGGCAAAGCCCCCTTGGTTATCGTAGCCATGATGCTCTATGGAGGATTTCCAAACAACAGTCTCTGTTTCCGGATTCCAAACACCGGCAAAGCCCCCTTGGCTATCGTAGCCATGATGATCTATGGAGGATTTCCATTGAATAGTTCCACTTAAATCCCAACTGGTAGTGTCGGTGGTGGTATCATCAGTAGTGTCGGAATTAGTATCACTAGCAGAGTCAGCACTTGTATCACTTGTGAAATCAGTGTCATCTCCACTTGAAGCTTCATATTTCTTTTCAAAATTCAAATTTCCTGTTGGTTCAGAATGTGCTGAACTTACCATAAAAATCACTATTACCAAATTTAACAAAACAGACGTTACCAATGAATTTCTCATTCTTCTTTCTCCTCTCATATTTTAAGAGTCAGAGTTACTTGAAAGCATCTTTTTAAATCTTTAGGAATCAAATTTGATGAATCTCCTTCAACAGATGCTCTGAGTTTCTTGTATAAATCTAACTCCAATCTGGACAAGATTATTTTTTTTGTTTATTAACTACTTTCATTGTTATAAGAAGTGTTTTAACTTATCACACCATTTATGAAACAGAGCACTAAGCACCCGGGCAAAAGTTTTTCGGCATTTGAAATTTGGAAACCCTTAGGGTTTATGTGAAGTTTGTACCAGGAAATATATGTCCGGGTACTTA
>JAAEPI010000053.1 GCA_024232835.1 Cytophagales bacterium | reverse complement strand
CATATCATTCATTCTCCAAATCAAATGCATGTGATTCGGCATAATTACAAATCCGAAAACATCAACCGACTCACGACTTGACAAGTAGATCAGTGAGTCAATAATTACATTTTTGAAATTATCCTCAGCCAGCGTATGCTTCCAACTATGGATTGTGGCCGTCCAAAAGTAGATACAAACTCCATGAATGAATTTCGGGAAGCCTCGAAGATATTCATGTTAGTAAGTTACATGGTTTGACTATCTTAGGTTCGTGAGGACACGAACCAAGGCGAGATATTATGATGCCAAATTCCCAGTTGACATCAATCTTTATGTGTCTGAAACAGAGCCTGCCAATGGGGACTTATATTACGGAAACAATGATTTCATTGGGAAATATGGAGAATCTGCCTTGGTTGCCGGAGGCGGACTAGGTAGTGGCATCATGGTAGGACGATTACGAGGCTGGGGTTACTGTGAATTTTCTTACCAGCTAGAAGGTATTGGTGTGAATATGTCGTTTTCTGCGGGAATAATTGAGGGGGAATTTCAGGGAAAAAGAGGAGATCAAATACCAGAAGATTTAGCAGGAGATGGTAGTGAAGATGCTTTTGGTACATATTTCATGTCTGGGACAGCATGGGACAGTTTTCAAATTAGAGAAGATGGTACTAAAGACTTGAAGTTTAAAGGGTCATCCGAAGGAATTTCGATCGGAGTACCTGGTGTAAATGGATCATTGGGAACCTTCGAAACTCGAACGAGTTTGTTGTATCCTAAAAGAATAGAATGAAATTTAGAAGAACTAAATCAAAAAATAAACTTCTCAATCCTATTCAGTTTTTAAGTGGGGTTGCTCTACTCCTTTTTCTTGTTTTAATGTACTTTAAGAAGTCCTATTCTAATAATAGATACGCTACAAAAGAAGATATTTGTAATACGGATATTTACGATTCATTTGAAGGGAAGGTACACAAAGCTTTTTTCGATGCTAGTCACAAGGGAGTCTTGACAGTAGTACTAAGCGATCGACAAAAACAATTATCATCTTTGTTACCTAACTACGGGAAATCTCCCATAATGTCAGGCGATTCCATAGTAAAGCTATCAGGAAAGTCTTATTATGTGGTTTACAAGAGAAGTGTGGCAGACTCAGTGATCAGACTGGATTTTGATTGTGATGATTTCTAAAGTAAGAAGGCAAAAAATAGATTTATTACCCCGATGGCGAAAAAGGCTTTTGAAGGAGATATAGCTTATGATTATTTCGCCTTGGTTCGT
>JAAEPI010000052.1 GCA_024232835.1 Cytophagales bacterium | reverse complement strand
GTGATAAAGGGTGGCGGATCAGTTCATAGTAGCGATGAAAGTTTTGTAATGAAACCGGAGCAAAGGGACTGACAAGCACAAGTTTCTAATAGCCAACCATTAAATGGGAGGAGCTAATCGGAAGCTGTAAACCTGAAATGGTTGCATGAGCTTGAAGAGCCGTATGACGGGAGACTGTCACGTACGGTTCTGTGAGAGGGCTGGGGTGAAATTCCCCGTCCCTACTCGACCTATGATAAAACCAAGCTAAAGTGATTGTATTTTCTAAAGATTCATGATCTGAACCTTAGAATGCTTGGTTCTGATTTGATGCCTAGATTTTTTAAGAACAAAAGCAATGAAAAAATATATCCGAGCAAGTGATGGTTGGAAGTATAAATTCATTGTTGCTGATATATAGAGCCTTCATTAATCCATTGAGTACGTTCTAAAAAGCCCACATATACTCGTATAAAGCCCTTAGTTGTTGTACAGATTTATTGCTTGATCCTACATATGTTGTACATGAAATAAAAAAGGCAGCCACGAATTAACGTAACTACCTGATTTTCAGAGTAGCGGGGACAGGACTCGAACCTGTGACCTTCGGGTTATGAGCCCGACGAGCTACCAACTGCTCCACCCCGCGATGTACTTTCACATCGCTTCTGTAGTTTTCTCTAACTGAATCCATAAATCCTGTCAGCTACTCCCAATTCATCAGGACTCCACACCGCAATGTGAATGCAAAGCTACAAGCTTTCTAATTATTAGCAATGAAATACAGACTCATAATTTTACCTGTACTCAAAAATTTAGGACTTCAGGAAGCTTCCTTGACCAGCTTGTTTATTGCCACCTGCAACTCATCAACGTCATAAGGTTTAGTGAAAAATCCCGAGACCAATCCTGATTCCACAGCATCCTTGATTTCCTGATTAAAGGAGTAACCTGTTAGAATTACATAATACAAGTCTGGAAGTTTAGATTTTGCCGTTGTGATAAACTCAACTCCATTCATTTCGGGCATGCTCATATCGCTAACTACGGCTACAATTTCATCATTGCTCGCAAGAATTTCCAATCCATCAGCACCAGATTCGGCCGTGATAATATTGAAGTGAGCATCCATGGTATGCTGAAATAAAAATAAATTAACGTCTTCGTCATCAACGTATAAAATTGTCCTCTTCATAAATATTATTTACCTGTAAAGAATTCTACAGAAGAAATTGTTTCATTCCCCAATGTATCCACCGCCTTAATGGTCACCTTATACTTCGTTTTGCGTTTGAATCCTTTCACCTTACTTACAAATTCTTTGAAATCTCTATCGTCAATTTGATAATATATATTAGCTAGTCCTACCTTGTCATCAGTTGTGGCAAGATACAAATTAACATCTCGTGCATAGACATTTAGCTTGTTTTTTGTTTCGTATGGTTCAGAGCTAAAATTAGCGAAAATAGAAGGCCCCTTACGGTCAGAATAGAAAAAGAAACTACCAATGTTCCGGTTGTTAACCTTGTCATATCCAAAATACCCAATTAAGTGGTACCCTTCTTGAGAAATGGTAAACGGGTCATTGTAAACAAGTTCTTCAGAATTTCCATCTAGGTTGTACGTGAATCTACCAAGACCCGACTCTGGATCAACACCGTTAAAAACAATCTTGGTCCCCTGGTTAATAAAGACTGTATCCCTTGCTCTATGGTGCTTACCTAAATAACTATAATCAATATCAGGACCTGTTAAATCCACATAGACTTTGTTAACGTTATGTTTGAACTGCTCAGCAGAACCACCGATTATTTTACTACGTGAAATATTCGAGAGGTTGTCTTCAGAATAGTACCGAACCAGATGCTCTCCAGAAACGCTAGGAAGATAAAATGGCCTATCATATTTCCTGAAAGGCTCATTGTTAATACTGTACATGATTTGCTTGACCCCTACCTTGTTATCCACGGCGGTAAGCTTCAATTTGGTTCGTCCAGAAAAATATACCTGGTTGTTGGAGATAAATCGATCACCTAAGATATCTGCCGCCATGATCGGAGCAGTTTTGTCGTAGTAAAACTTGAACTCCTTTATCTCTTCCTTGTTTTGAACAAAGTCTATCGAGTAGTAATTAAGCGTGTGTTCTCCTTCGTTTAATTTGCTAATATCCAGAGATTTACCTGTGTACGCTGAAAATTCGTTAGAATCAAATTTGTAATATGTTTTCGAAACACCTGAGAGGCTGTCCTCTCCAGTAAAATATAACTTTGTGGAGGTGGATATCACATTGTCAATGGCGAGACCATTAATGTTGTGATAAGTAGACGGTGGCTTCAAATCTACGATAAAGCTCTTCTCAATAGGCGTTGTGAAGTTACCTACAAAGTCCAAACCATAATAACTTAGTTTAAAAGCACCCTCCTCTTGAAACTTCAGTTTATCTGAATATTTAGCATAAGAGCCATCGTTGATCTTATAGTGAATATTCTCTAACCCAGAGAGTGCATCGACAGATCTGATGGAAACATCAAGATCCGGACCATAATACACCGTGTCATTTCTAGTCTTCTTTTTCACCTCGCCATCATGCCCAGAAATGATGGAAAATGTAATATACAAGCCAAGACCAGTTCCTTTCCCGGGTGTCTTAGTTGTAAAAAAAGGATCACCCAATCGATGTTTAAATTCTGGTGGAATTCCAACACCAGTATCTCGTATTTCTACGATGGCTTGATTATGTACGATACTTGTTTTTAATGTCAAAACGCCCCTCTTTCCATCCATTGCATGAAATGCATTAGCGATAATATTCATTACTGCTTGATGTAATTCCCCCTCGTTCCCTTTCACAAAAACCTTTTCTTTAGAATACTCCTTATTGATTTTCACATTATCAGGGATTAGACTACTCATGATAACCATGCTGTTATCCAAAATTCCGTGAATATCACAATCCTCATCCATCTTCTCTCCAGACCGGCTAATATGACCAAGGCTACTGATTATTTTGGAGCAGCGGCTGACACCTTCATTTATGATATCCATAAAGGGTTTTAGTTGTTTTGCATTACCATTGGTTTGTTTATTCACCAGATTGGATAACGCAAGAATTCCGTTATATATAAAATTAAGAGGATTGTTTATTTCATGGGCGATACCAGCGGCAAGCATACCGATTGCAGCCATTTTTTCAGATTTAATCAGTTCTTCTTGTGTTCTTACCAGCTCAGTAGTACTTTTCAATAATTCTGCTGCTTGCTTTTTACTTCTACGATAGCTAAAGACAATAAAGACAAGTAAAACGGAAAGTGAAAGGATTATTAAAAAACTAAATATCTTGGCTAGTCTGGCAGTTTGGTTTGTTGATTCTGCCTGAGCAGTTTCCTCTCGTAAAGTTATCTCGCTCAACTCCTTGGCCTTTTTTAATAACTCAAGCTCAAGTTCCTTTTGATCTAATGAACTATACTGTGCAGCTGCTAGGGAATCATAATCATCAATAAGCAAATCGAATTTTTCATTTTCATCTTTTAGACTGGTCAACTCCTTACGTTTTGCTTCCAGTTCTTCTTCTGTAAATTTATTCTTTTGCTTCTCAATTTCACTGACTAGCTGTTCTTCTTTCAACTCCGTTCTTAGCATATCAACCTCCCCCCACTGTATCATATCGGCGAAGGTTCTGTACAAGTCAAAATAATATAAGGATTTCTCCGCATTACCAGCTTTTTCATAAGTTTCCGATAGTCCCATAACAACTTTTCATTTGTTGTGGATCATTCATCTCTCGAGCCAGCACAAGAGCTTCTTCTAGTCCTGCCGCTGATTCGTCAAACCTGTTGAGGTGATTCAGAACAATCGTCATATTGATAAGTGCCGATATTATTCCAGCACTTTCCTTCATTGCTCGTCTGGCTGCCAATGTCTTGTTGAAATATTCATGTGATTTCTTATAATTCTCAACGTCTGAATTAAGCATCCCCAAGTTGTTATGAAGCATTGCTAGCCCATTTTCATTTCCAATCTGACGATTTAGCTCCAGCGACATTTCATAATATTTGATAGCCATGTGATACTGATTATGCTCCCAATAGAGAAACGCTGTTTCGTTCAGGTGTCTTGAGGCCTCTTTAATGTTTTTCTCAACATTTAATTGATTTTCATACTTATTGAGATACTTAACAACCATGGCCGAGTCATGCTTTGACAGAGGCTGTATCTGCGACAAAGAGGGGAATACCACTAATATTTGCAACAAAAGGAACAAGGTAGAGTACCTGTTCTTTTTAAAATTGAGTGTTTTGATATCGAAAAAATTATGCCGCTGGTTCAAGATTTCTATTAACTTTTAGGACTAAAAGCATCTCTAAGTTAGTAAATAAGCAATAAACTCAACCTTTGTCTTTGTACAGCCGACAAAAATAATACCAATACCGACCATTATGAGTATTGCTTTATACCAAGATTCCCCTAGGTAAATTGATTAGCCTACCAGAAATTCTGCATATTTTAAATATAACCAAAGTGATTTGGGTAAAATAGCCCATACATTTGAGCTTGGAAAAATGAATGATTCAAAAAATTTTAGGTCTGGTTTTGTAACCATCATGGGGCGGCCAAACGTTGGGAAATCCACGTTAATGAATGCACTGACAGGAACAAAACTTGCCATCACAAGTCCTAAGGCTCAGACTACTCGTCATCGCATTTTTGGCATTATTACCAAAGACAACTACCAGATCGTATATTCAGACACACCAGGAACAATCACCCCAAAATATAAGCTACAAGAACAGATGATGGCCTATGTTAACGCTTCTTTGGAGGACGCTGATCTAATACTACTCTTAGTGGCTCTGGAAGATAAGAATGACTCTCCTGAAATGATCGAGATGGCATTACGAACCGGGCTACCGATCATTTTTCTTGTCAACAAAGTGGATTTACGAAAAGGATCTCAAGTGGAGGACAAAGTTTCCTACTGGAAGGAGCTATATCCAGAGCTTGAAATTTTCCCCGTTTCCGCCAAAGAAAATTTTAATACTGAAGAATTGTTTAAACGGATCATTGATTTTCTACCCGTACATCCGCCCTATTTCCCTGAAGATTCGATAACAGACAAACCAGAAAAATTCTTTGCTTCAGAAACTATTAGAGAGAAAATATTTTTAAATTATCAGAAGGAGATTCCCTACAGCAGTGAGGTGGTCGTGACTGAATTCAAGGAAGAAGAGAAAATAATTCGGATAAGAGCCGAGATTTTCATTGAACGTGATAGCCAAAAAGGGATTCTCATTGGCCATAAAGGAGCATCCCTGAAAAAGGTGGGAATAGAGGCCAGAAAAGACATGGAGACTTTTTTTGGTAAACAGGTACATCTTGAAACGTTCGTGAAGGTCGAAAAAGATTGGCGAAGAAACGAAAAAAAGCTGAAACGATTCGGCTATTAACATCATACCTATATCTTAGTTTTAAAAAACGGATTTTCCCCGATCACCAACATTTAAATACCAAATCATCATGAAATTGTTTTCTTACATTCTTGTCATTTTCGTGACTACCCTATCCCACGCACAGAATGCCTATTTCCCCGAAACACTTTCGATGCGAGAACGTGCAGAGGTTATTGATAGCTGGCTGGAAAAAAGAGCCGCCACTGTACTTCCGGATCTAATGCGCAGAACCGGAATAGATTTTTGGTTGATTATCGCACGCGAGTACAACGAAGATCCGGTGCTAAGAACATTCCTTCCTTCAACCTGGCAGTCAGCAAGAAGAACCACAATGATTATTGCTTATGATCCAGGTGATGGGAAACCGTTAGAGACCATGGCCATGTCACGCTATGGAGTGGGGGCACTCTTCAAAAAAGTTTGGGACAAGGAGGAGCAGCCTGACCAATGGAAGGCGTTAGCAGAATTGATAGAAGAAAAAAACCCAAAAAGAATTGGCATCAATACAAGCGATCAATTTGCTCTAGCAGATGGGCTGACATCAACTCATCACCAAATGCTTTTAGATGCCCTGCCAGATAAATTTGACAAACGATTGGTAAGTGCAGAAAAACTGGCCGTGGGTTGGTTGGAGACCAGAATCGAAAGTGAAATGGTCGTTTATCCCAACATTGTTCGAATGGCACATCAAATCATTGCCGAAGGTTTTTCTGAAAAAGTGATTCAACCAGGTGTGACCAGCACCAACGATGTTGTATGGTGGTATAGAGACCGGATTAGGGAGCTAGGTTTCGTTACATGGTTTCATCCATCCGTATCGATACAAAGAAAGGATTCTGAATCCTTTGATCATCTGAGATCTTTTTCCGAGCGGCCCGATGAACAAACTATACAACCCGGAGACCTCCTTCATGTCGATTTTGGAATTACCTATTTGCGATTAAACACGGACACACAACAACATGCCTACGTATTAAAAACTGGTGAGAAAGAGGCTCCCGACTTTCTCAAGGATGCTTTGAAGAAAGCAAATAGGGTTCAAGACATCTTCACCGATAATTTCGCAACTGGTAGAACAGGCAATGAAATTCTTAAGAAATCCCTTGACGAAGGGCGAGCTGAAGGACTCAAACCTGTGATCTACACCCACCCTATTGGATTTCATGGACATGCAGCAGGAACGACGCTTGGTATGTGGGATAGCCAAGACGGTGTACCAGTGAAAGGTGATTATCCAATGTATCCAAATACCGCTTATTCTATTGAATTAAACAACGGTATTTATATTGAGGAATGGGGAAAAGAAATTAGAATCATGCTCGAAGAGGACGCCTTTTTTGATGGGGATTCTGTTTGGTACATAGATGGTAGACAGACGGAATTGATGGTCATACCAAGGCCTCTTGCTCCAAATGAGTGACTCTTAAATAGTGCGCTATTGTTTTTGCCTAACTTCGCAGCAAAATTCTGATAACCATATTCTTAGATGGCAAACATTCTTGCAATAGTTGGCCGACCTAACGTCGGTAAATCCACTCTTTTCAACAGGTTAATTGAAAAGAAGCAGGCTATTATGGACAATGCATCCGGGGTAACTCGTGACCGACATTACGGGCAATGTGAATGGAATGGCAAGATTTTTACTGTAATTGATACTGGTGGATATGTGGAAGGGTCTGATGATATTTTTGAAGAGGCCATTCGATCTCAGGTAAAAGAAGCCCTTGAAGAAGCAAGCGCCATAGCATTCATGGTAGATTGTGAAGTGGGACTCCATGCATTGGATCAAGACTTTGTGGCCATCATTCGTGAAATTGATAAACCCATTTATATTGTTGCGAATAAAGCAGACACTCCTGAAAAGGAGCTTAATTCAAGCGAATTTTATGCTCTGGGTTTAGATGCTGAAATCCTTCCTGTTTGTTCTACATCTGGCTCTGGGACGGGAGATTTACTTGACAAATTGGTTGATCATTTCGAAGGTGAACAAGAATCTGAAAAGGAGAGTTTACCAAAAATTGCCATTGTAGGCCGGCCAAATGTAGGTAAGTCTTCTTTCATAAATGCCCTTCTGGGAGAAGAGCGGACAATTGTTACCGATGTGGCTGGTACCACTCGGGACGCCATTGATACACACTATAATCGCTTTGGTAAAGACTTTATGCTGACTGACACAGCAGGCATTCGAAAGAAGTCCAAGGTGCATGAAGACATTGAATTTTACTCCGTTCTGCGAGCCATTCAAGCCATTCAAAATTCAGATGTGTCTGTGGTTATGCTTGATGCCACTCAGGGTTTGGAGTCTCAAGACATGAACATTATTGGCCTTTCTCATAAATACAAAAAAGGGACAATTATCATGATCAACAAGTGGGACTTATTCGAAAAAGAAACTCAGACGGCTGAAGAATATAGAAAGTTTCTTCAAGAAAAATTGGGACCTCTAAGCTACATTCCGATCATCTTCACAAGTGTAATAAGTAAACAACGAATATTTCAGGCTATCGAACTTGCACTAAAGGTTTATGAAGATAAAACAACCAAAATCACCACTTCACAGCTCAATGCGAAATTGCTGAAAGATATTGAAAGATACCCTCCTCCTGCTGTCAGAGGACATTACATCAAGATTAAATACATAACTCAACTCCCCACGACTGGCGTCACGTTTGCCTTTTTTACGAACTTCCCTCAATACATCAAAGAAGCTTATCAGCGTTATCTAACAAACAAAATACGAGACCATTTTGGGTTTGAAGGTGTGCCAATAACAGTGGTATTCAGAAAGAAATGACTTCCCTACAAGTTTTTGAGAAATTCGTTCCCGATGAAGCCGTTGCTTATTGCAACAACCTTTATGAAACTATGGGATTTGAATTTAAGATCACGAAATCACGAAGGACTAAACTTGGTGACTTCAGGTTTAAGCCAGATAACAAAAAGTCAATTATCACCATTAACAACGACTTGAATAGCTACGCTTTTTTAGTCACCTTCCTCCATGAAGTTGCTCACCTAATCACCTTCCAAAAATTCACAAATAGAGTTGCGCCTCATGGAAGTGAATGGAAACGAGAATTTACAAATATCTCTGTCCCTCTCTTAACGAAGGATGTCTTCCCTCCGTCAATCTTGATATCCCTGACAAAATATTTCCAGAACCCAAAAGCCAGCAGTTGCTCAGACCCAAACCTATACCGAGCCCTGAGACATTTTGATTCGCCCACCAATAAACTGCCACTCAACGACATCCAAAACCAGCAATCCTTTATTTTTAATAAAAGGAGGTTCATCCGCATGGAGAAAAAACGAACACGGTGGGTCTGTGAGGAGATTAATAGCAAGCGGAAGTATCTCATTAATGGTATTGCTGATGTTGAGGTTTTAGAGGTTAATTCATAAAAATCTCACTAAATCCCTACGATAGATTATTTTAGCTCGGTAATTACTTAAAGCGATGCAAAAATTCACTTACATCTTAGCTCTGTTTCTGTCTTTTTCAATCTTGGCTTCACCCAGTGATGGTGATAAGAAAAATGAAAAAGGATCGGATGTCAATACTTCACAACCAATCACTTATGTTATTGGAATAGTCAAACGAGGTGAAAATTGGGAGAAAGATTCACTTCGGGCATTTGAGCTTCAAGAGCAACATTTGAAATTTATTGAGTCTCTTATTGCGAACAATAAGCTAATGGCATCAGGTCCTTTAACAACTTCATCAGGAGCCAGAGGATTGTATGTTTTCAATGTTAAAACTATAAGAGATGCACAGGCACTCACGTCAAAAGACGTGGCAATGAGTTCTGGTTGGATTTCGATGGATTTCCACGTTTGGAAAAGTAGAGATTATTCAATTCCAGAAGTTGTAACAGAAGTGGAGGAAGAATCAGGGGGCTTGGGAATTAAAGTCATTAGTATAACATTCGCTGTAGTTATCTTGATTTTTGTACTAAGAACCTTCAGGTACAAAGCCAACGTTTGAAATTAATATCAGTACTGCTGATGGGGCTAACTGCCTGCAGGCTCATTTGACAATTCCCATTTATCAGATCAAACAGTAGAGGTCGCATTCCTTACTAGCTCAATCAGTGGGTGCAGCGACTATGGGTAAGTGATTTCTTGCTTCAAAAAAGAACTGAATGGAGATCAATATTCTACGATATCCGCAATATCCAACGATCACATCTCGACAACATTAATAAATTGGTAGGTAAAACAACTACCGATAGTGATCCTGCAGTAGAGGCCGGCATACTGATAATAGATTTACTTCCTTGGTATGATTCTGTAGCTTTGCTGGAGAAAAAGGATCTTCATAAAAAAGTTTCAAGAGAAGTATTTAAGAATCTAAAAACATTCTACATTTGCACTCCGTTTTTGAGGAATCAGAAACGGTTTTTATTTGTTCGGGGTGTAGCATCACGCCTATCGCGTGACAGACAGTCCGGTTAGTGTATCCCGCCGTGGCGGGAGGGTCAAGAGTTCTTTATGTATTGGGTTTATATTTTATTTAGCGACAAGTTAGAAAAGTACTATGTTGGCAGTACCAATAACCTAACTGATCGTTTAAAAAGACATAATAGTAAACAGAGTACTTACACCAAAAAAGGAGTTCCATGGAATTTGGTTGCTTCATTTGAGTGTGACTTAAAGTCTGAAGCAGTCAGATTTGAGAAGAAAATTTAAAAAAGAGGTATCAAAAGATATCTTAACGATAACGAGATCAAAGAATAATTTCGATGATCTTAATTTGTTCGGGGTGTAGCACAGTCCGGTTAGTGTACCTGCTTTGGGAGCAGGGGGTCGCAGGTTCGAATCCTGCCACCCCGACAAGTGAGAAAAGCTCGGAATTTTCTTCCGGGCTTTTTCATCTTATGAGCGACCCGATTTTATTCGAGAGCGTGAGAGAACTAGGCATAATGCAATAGCAATAAATTTCCTTGCCTTTGTACTTTCGACAGTAGTCCAGACTATCAACCAGCCATATTCTACACATTCTTTGCTACATGCAAGTTCCATGATGTGAACCCTTACAACTGGCTCAAAGATGTACTCCATCGGATTAGTGAAACCAAGCTCACCGAATTGCATAAACAACGCCCCACAATTGGGCAGACAATCCCAAACATTAGCAAGTTTAACACAATTAGCAATTTCTCACAGGGAGGTGTTTTGCTGGAGGCTTACTTCTTAAGGATCGACTATCTAATACGACTCTTTACAGATTTTGATACAGTTGCAATTTTGTTTCCACAGCATGTTGCGCTTGCCATTCAACTTCCTGGGAAAATATATGGAGAATCTGTTTTATATAAGGGACGGAAATACACTTTTTTCGATCCGACATACTTCAATGCTCCTCTTGGTGCCGTAATTCCTGAAGTCGATAAATCGAAGGCCAAAATTTTGAATATTTATTGATGTTGATTCTTACCAAGATAAGATTTGAGTAGCTAAATCTCTCATTTTTCGTTCACACAAGACTCCCCCGTACCCCCACAAGTACAGCCCATGCAACCATCTCCACCCAAATCATCGAAGTGGTTCTTGGTCTTCATCTTTTTAGCAATCAGTTGCACTCCGACCCAGCCTGTGGTCAGGATTACAAGAAATAGTATGGGTATAATGTATTGAGCCATTTTTTCAAATTAGGTGCTAAACAATCCAGCGAATCCCATAAATGCCATGGAGATAATGCCGGCTATAATTAAGTTAAGTGCAGTTCCTTTTATAACATTTGGAATATTCAAGATACGCGTTTCTTCTCGTATTCCTGCAAGCAGAACTAATGCAAGAGTGACACCCGCCCCAGCTCCAAGTGCGTAAATCATGCCTTCCACAAATCCATAACCTTTGTTTGTGGTAAATAGTGCCAATCCTAGAATGGCGCAATTTGTTGTGATCAGAGGTAGGAATATGCCCAATGCTTTGAATAACTCAGGGCTAAGTTTCTTCACTGCCATTTCCACAAACTGTACAGAGCTTGCAATAACGATAATGAAACTGATGAGCCGCAAATAGGGGGCATAAGGAAGCACCCAGGTATTTAGTACAAACGTACAAGCACCTGTAATGAGCATGACGAAGATGTTGGCTAGACCCAACCGAAAGGCGGTGACTAATTTTCCTGAAACACCCAAGAATGGACATAATCCTAAAAAATAAGCCAACGTGAAGTTATTAATCAATAAGGCAGAGACGAATATCCAAATGAGATTTTCCATGTCTTTATGCGTCTAATATTTTAGCATTTTTCTCCTTTCGCTGCGTATACCAATTGAATCCAAGCAGCAAGAACCCCAACATAAAAAACCCACCAGGCGGCAAGATCATAACAATCCACGGTTCGAAGCTTTCGCCGAATAGTGGCATATTGAACAGTGATCCGCTCCCGAGTATTTCTCTGGGAATTCCGATACACAGCATGGCGAAGGTAAATCCCAGACTCATTCCTAATGCGTCAAGTACGGATAAGCCTACTTTGTTTTTTGAGGCAAAAGCCTCCTGTCTTCCAAGGATCAGGCAATTCACTACGATGAGAGCGATAAATGCACCAAGCTCCTTGTGAATAGTCGGGGTGAAGGCAGCTAGTGAAAAATCAACGACTGTTACGAACGTGGCAATGATGATAATGTAGGCAGTGATCCGAACTTGCTTTGGAATGATCGATCGTAGTAAGGAAACCAGAATACTAGAGCATACCAAAACAAAAGTAGTAGCCAGCCCCATAGCTAAACTATTAATGGCGGTGTTAGTTACTGCCAAGGCAGGGCACATGCCCAACACGGAGATAAACACAGGATTCTCCTTCCAGAGTCCCTTCAAAAACTCCTCGGAACTTTGGCTTCTATTTTCAAGTTCAGTCATTGTCTTCTGCCACGGTTAAGTTGTTCTGAATTATGTATTTGTCAATTTCACCTTGCCAGATGTCCATGGTTTTATTCAGTAATCTGACCACTGCTTTTGAAGAAATTGTTGCTCCGGTGATTGCTTCTACTTCGTTTGGATTTTGTTTCTCACCATTTTTTACGGCTATGATTTCTGGATCCACGGCAAGAGCTATGAAGTTGGTTTGAAAGGCCGCATCTTTAAATATCTTATCTCCCAGACCGGGTGTTTCCTTACTTTCCAATACTTCAAATCCAATAATTACTTTTTGCGATGCATCATATCCGAATATGGTGCCTATGATATCTTGAAATCCTGGCTCACTTCCGGGGATGGCAAATCCAATTAGCTCTTTGTTGGCGTTATAACCTGAATAAATCAACAATTCCTCACTATCCGATTCTTCCTTTTTATTGGGGTCAACAATCTTCTCCTTTAACATACCATCTTCAAGATGTAAGGTGATGTAAGAATCACAATCCGGAAGCACTTTAAAAATTGCCCTTTGCATGGCTGCTTCCTTGTTCGCCCGGATCAGCGGATCGGTGTAAATAAACGTGCCCACAAGGATGATTCCAGACAAGAGTCCCGCAATTCCCAAGGCTAGAATCAGTACAATAGAGCTAGGCTCTTTTTCTTCGATGATTTCTGGGACGATATTTTGTTCTTCAGCCATGGCTACTTCTTATGTCCGTACGTCCTAATCTTAGCAAAGCGATTAATAAGTGGTGTCCCTGCATTCATTAATAAGATCGCATACATCACTCCTTCGGGTAATCCGCCCCAGTTTCTTATTAATACAATGAGGATTCCAATTCCAATTCCGAATATCCAAATGCCTTTTGGGGTGAGGGGAGAAGTAACCAGATCGGTAGCCATATATATTGTTCCAAGTAACATACCACCTGATAGAATCATAAAGATGGGTGATGGATAAATTGAAGGATCAAAAAGGTAGAATATACCAGATAATACACTCACAGTAAGAATGATGGATATGGGAATTCGCCAATTAATGATCTTCTTAATCAGTAAATAGGCACCTGCCAAAATTAGTAGTAGTCCGCATGTTTCGCCAAGTGATCCGCCTGTATTGCCAAGGAGTAAATCCAACCAGTCAGTCGATACATGATCGAATTTCATTTTAGCCAAAGGAGTGGCACCCGATGTAGCATCAACATTTGTTCCTTGTAAGAAGGGCAGAGCTGCATTTGTTCCTCGAAGACTGAAATATCCACCATCTGGAGGAGACCATGTAGTAATCGCCGTTGGGAATGCGGCCTGAAGAAAGGCACGTCCAACCAAGGCTGGATTGAATACATTTTGACCCAAGCCACCCCACATTGCCTTGCCCATTCCAATAGCTACAACTCCTCCTAAGAAAACCATCCAAAGAGGAAATCCGGGAGGGAGAGTTAGAGCTAAAAGCAGCCCTGTGATCAAACCACTTCCATCTTTTAATGATTGCAGTCGATCTTCTGATTTGTTGAACAACCATTCGGTGAACATGCATGAAAAAATGGACGTCAAAGTGACCAAAATGGCACTAAGTCCGAAGTAGTAAAATGAAACTAGCAGAACAGGAATCAACGTGTACACTACGGTGAACATGATCTTGGGCGTGGTGTCCGTGTCCTTTAAGAACGGGGCTGTTGAAACGGAAAGTTTTGCTGTCTTAATCATTATACTTTTCTAAGCACTTGCTTTTTCACGTACTGCTTTCTCGCGTAAAAATCCCTTTGCAACTCTAAAACTTTGAACAAGAGGAATCCCGGATGGACACACGAATGAGCAACTTGCGCATTCAAAGCAGTCCATTATATTGTACTCCAGCATTTCATCCCACAATCCTTTCTTTGCCAACAATCCCATCATGGAAGGGTTGAGAAATATCGGACAGGCGTCTACACACTTACCACATCGAATACAACTGTATTCGTCTAAATCTCTCACCTCATTTGAAGTGAGTGCGAGCAACCCTGAAGTTCCTTTTACTACAGGTACATCCAAGCTCTTTTGCACAGCACCCATCATAGGACCACCTAATAGAATCCTGGCTGCATCATCGGTGATGCCACCACACAGTTCGATCACATCTTTCATCGGCGTACCAATAGGCACAAGCACATTTGCTGGATTCTTAATTGCTGTTCCTGTAATTGTTACGATTCGTTCCATCAAAGGAATTCCCTTACGGAAGTAATCTGAGATCGCTTTGATCGTCCCTACATTTCCAACCAGAACACCCAAGTCCAGTGGTAGTTTTCCAGTAGGTACCTCTTCACCCAAAATGGCTGTAATCATCATCTTTTCAGCCCCCTGTGGATATTTTACTTGCAGGGCAATAACTTCAATTGGGAAGGTGCTTGTAGTAGCAATTTTCTTTAAAGCTTCAATGGCGTCTGGCTTGTTGGCTTCTATTCCAATGTAGGCTTTGTCTGCCTTCAGATATCGATTTAAAATTTGAATACCATCGATGATTTCTTCGGGGTACTCCAGCATCGTCCGGTGATCGGCTGTAAGAAACGGTTCACATTCACAGCCATTGAGCATTATGTATTTGCAAGTTTTGTCCTCAGGAATGGCAAACTTCACATGAGCAGGGAAGGCCGCACCACCTAATCCAACAATACCCGCATTTTGAACTGTTGATATAAAACCCTTTCTATCCAAATCCTCCAAATCAATGGGTGCTTCATCCATCCTTTGCGTGCTGTACGGGTCAATTTTGATTTTAATCCCGGGTAGCACCTGTCCATTAGGGGTAGGAAAAATCCCTACTTCACTTATGGTCCCATCTACGGGAGAATGAAGAGCAACTGATACAAATCCAATAGGATCGGCAATTTTTTCTCCTCGTCTTACCTTTTGTCCTTTGCTCACCAGACAGTCGCTAGGAGCACCTATATGTTGGCCAAGTGGTAAGATATATTCCTCTACAAAGGGCATCCGCTGAATCTCGCAATGACTACTCAACTCCTTGAATTCCTCAGGATGTACTCCATGGTTGAAGGTGTATGTTTTGCCTGAATATTTCGCAGAAGTGGACATGCTATGCGTCTATTTTGTTTTGGGCCATGCTCGAAAGAGCAACCAGCTTCTCCTTTAATTGCTGTCGCAATACTTCTGTTTGTCCGGCTTGTTGTTCACCTAATTGCTGTTCGTAATTCCTCTTTAACTCAGCCGCATCTTGTTCGTACTTCTTACTAAGTTCTTCGGTTACCTTGTCTCTCAACTTTGTAGGAAATTCGGTGAGCAGTCCAGCCAATTCTTGTAGTGTATTCCAGTTGGAAAGAACGGCTTCAGTCATTCCAATAACTCGATCACTTGCTGAATAATATTTGAGCCCATCATTGCTGGACCGCCTAATTACGGGAATTTTGTCTTGCCTTGCCTTCTCGTCAAGGCTGATGTATTCAGCAATAGATAGGTTTGAATCATCTTCTTCAACCTTCGCGAATTGATTCTCCCAATTACTTTGCGTGAATGCCCAGTCGGCCCAAGTAATTTGATATTCGATTGTTTCCTCATCTGATAGAGGGATTTCTTCTAATACCCAATCTTGTGTATTGTTTCTGTTTGCATCCAGACTAATTGCTCCGCTCAGGAAGTCACTTTTCTCTCCCGGATCGTATCTAAGAGAAGGAAATGCTCGACTACTTAGGGCTAGAGAAGCAAATGGAGACCAATCAATTTGGGTGAGGCCATGTTTTTCCAATTTGGTAGCATACAGATTGAAAAGTGCTGGATAAGGTCGATCCAGTCCATCCAGTAATCCATTAAACAAATGGTCAGCATCGCCTAGGCCGCCCTGGAAAACGAAGGCATTTTTCAAAGCAATGGTGCTGAACATTCCGGCATTAGTTTGCGCCAATGCAGAAACAGGCGAATGGCCAGGGGACGCGACATGGTCGAATAAAAATACGTTGACTGGATATTTCTCTGCCATCAATTTGTTGAGACTGCTCCAGCCAGATTCATTTAAATCATCTCTTTCAGCTACCAACAGGATAGGTGGGATGAGTTGTTTTTCTTCTTCTGTCAGATCGTCCCAATTCAAGAAGGCAATTTCTAAATCGTGAACATTTTGATCGTACTTGTCTTTGGATTCAAGTTGTGCCCTTCGCATCAACTTAATGTTGTCTAACAAATACCTCAGTTGTCCGTGGAAAAGTCCGAGTGTCTGATCGGGAGCCGATCCATTCCAATGAATGACAGATGGACTGGTGAAATTATTATATGGGTATTGCTTAGCCCATTCCAGTGAGTTGGAACCAGACAAGAGCATTCCGAATCGTGAACGACCTACTCCTGTTGGACCGTCCATTAATGCCCATCTCAAATTCTTCAAGTCTTCTACCAAGTCCGTTTTGCGTCCTAGCCCAGCCGTGTCTATGAGCTTTGAATGTTCGTGTTCTGAGATCCGATTGACTACATCTTGAATAGAGAGTCTTGAACTTTGACTATCCCTGAGAGATTTGGTCAAAGCATCCAGATTGTCTTTGGGGAGAGCCTCGCTCAGTTTGCCGTGTATGTTTTCTGTTAGCGAATTAATCAACTCGTCAATTTGCTTTAACTGATCAACGATTTTCGGTTGTATTACAGATTCGGCAGTGGAGGTGACAATATGTAGTAATGTTTTATATGGAGTATCCTTGTCGGAATTACTGGCACCTGACATGGCCATGTGAAAACTACGACTTAACATCATAGCAGCCAGGGAGCTATAATCCTTTTCTTGATGGAGTCGCTTAATAGTCTCGCCAGCGGTATCTGGCAATAGTTCCCAAAGCTTGAACTGAGCAGTGGCTTTTTCTAAATTCTCAGAAGTCTGAGGTTCCATGTTTAACGCTCGCTCATCGCACACCTGAGCACATATTGAGCATCCAGTACATGCGGCTGGATTCACAGCAAGTGAAAACAATTCACCGTTTCCTTGATCCAGCGAATTAGGTTTATCGAAGAATTGGTCAGTAATTGCCACTGGCATTTCCTCTATTTCAATCAAGACAGCTTCAAACTCTTCTTTAGTAGCTTCTAGTTTTGCTCCGGAGAGTTTCATCTGAACAACCAAGTTTTCAAAGGCTGTAGGAAGAAAATCACCAACCTTAGAAACTTCAGTTTCACCAATCGTTTGAGCGGCTACTTTAGCTAAATTTTTATAAAGCGGCGTTAATTTGGTGATTGCCGCTCCTTTTGAAGCCGCGATATCTACACCAGCCTTGACCAGTTGCTCAACAGTGATGGCAATAGGCGGAATGGCAGAATGGGGGCATTGTACGAAACAATCTCCACAGCCAGTACACTTCTCCACATCAAGAGTGGGTAGATACTTTCTCTCGTCTGCCTGACTAAAAAAGCTAGCACTTGCACTTGGAATTACAGGAATAGCTGCAAAAGGATCTGCGACTAGCTCCTCACGTTCATTATGCTCATAAAAAAATGCAGTATCATCGTAGAACCGGGCTAGGTGAGAATATTTTGGGCCATTATCCTGATACTTTCTAATCGCCAGCGGAATCTCATCTTGATGTTTTTCAGAGCTGCTTGTAGCCGTACTAACTGATTGAATAGATGCGTTGGCTAGTTCAGGGTATCTTTTCTCAATTTCGTGAAGTAAAATGTCGTGCTTTGGGTAGCCACTTGATTCTTTCGTGAATTCCAATCCAATGAAGTAGTCAGTCCTCGGCTGATTGGATACCATGTGCTCAATGCATTTTTGAAGAGCATCGGGTAGGATGTCTGCACCATACTTTGCCGAGTAGATTTTAACTCCAGCATCCTTCACTGTCTTTAGTATTTGCGAATAGAAGTGCGAATTAGATGCGATAGACACTGACGAGTATTCAAGAATGGTTATTGCTTTTTTCCCTTTTAGCCAATCCTCTACTATCGAATATGGAAAAGGGCTTAACTGATTGACAGTGAGAAGCTCTGCATTATCGCTATTTGCAAGTTGATCAAAAAGCTCTCTTGCTAGTCCTCCGATAGAAATCAATCCGTAATCTGAGGTCTGTCCTTTCAACTCTGCACTTTTGATTTCGATATCAAAAACATCTTTGAATTCCTGAATCGATTGATCGATTAGTTGAGGCAAGTGATCTTGAAAATATTTTTGGTTAGCAGCTGTTTCAAAGGCCATGGCCTCACCATCCTTTTTGGCTCCCAACATCACAGGTGTGTCCAAACTGAACCAATTAGGGATTCGTCTTCGGGTTTTGCCAAAGATCATTTCCTGAGCAGGTGTGGGGCAGACAATTTGATCATCAGGGTTGCCCAGATAGCTCTTAATTAACTCGTCTTTAGGAATAGTTGCTTTTTGGTTGGAAGGATCGTAATCGGATATCACCACTCCCGGAATCAGTGAAAGTTCGGCTACTCGATGAGCTAATAACGTCAAATAGATTTCTTCCTGCGCAGAGCAAGCCACAAATTGGAAGCATCCTGTCTGACTTAGCCCATTGATAATTTCATTATTGTTAAGAGTTGAATGGGAAGACGCATCCACTACTCGGGCATTTGTATTTACAACCAAAGGCAAGTGCTGACGTGCGGCAGTTAACAATTGATTATGGTTGCCAGTTACCTTCTCTCCGTCTAAACACGCCGACCCTCTTAATCCGCTGGATATTAGTCCGTTGATAAAGGATAAGTCAGACGATTCATGGATGGTCACATTTCTGTGAAAGGCATTTATATTGGCTTCCATTGCCAGCAATGATGAAGCTTGAAATCCTTCTCCGATTTTATAAGCGAGTTTTTCAATTAGTTCATTCATAACCGCATTGTTTATTGGTAATACACCTCTCGGTCAATCGCTTCTTCTACTCTGCCAAGTGGAAGATCGGTAGGCTTCTGATCCTCAAACTGATTATCCCCTTCCAGCCAAATGATTGCATCTGTTGGGCATCTTTTGATAGCTGCAGGGCTCGTCAAATCCCTCAAATCATAGTTGATAACTGCGAGGTTGTCTACTATTTCGATGACTCCTGGTGCGGCATCTGCTGCACAGCGAGAACAACCTGTACAGGCCACACTGCACTTTGATTCCGCCAAGTCTCCTTCCAAAAGTGATTTACATTGGACTATGAGTTTTTGCCCAATGGGCATTATGACGAACAAACCTTTAGGGCATACTTCCACACAATCGTTACAAGCTGTGCATTTTTCAGTATCCACAACCGGCAAGGCGTCTTTGTTCATAGATATAGCATCGAAATCACATATGGTTTCACAATCGCCGAGACCAAGACAGCCCCACGAACAGTCTTTGCTACCACCTGTAACCACGGCCTCACCACGGCAGGTACTCATTCCGCCTTTGTAGCTGGCAAGATTATGTGCCTCTTTTATTCCTCCGGCACAGAGCAATCTGGCCACACGTTTTTCTTCTTTATTAGCTTCAACGCCCAGGTAATCAGCAATTTTGATGATTCCTGTCTCAGAGCTTACTGTGCATTTGGCGGGATTCATTTCAAAATTGACTACTTGTTCTGCAAATGCACGACAGCCTGGCTCGCCGCAGGCTCCACAATTTGAATTAGGAAGTAAGTCTTCAACCGCACCGATACGAGGATCTTCGTAGACCTTAAATTTCTTATAAGCGATTGATAAAATGATCCCGAATAACAAGCCGAGACCTCCTAGAATAGCAAGTGGTATAAGAATATCCCCTTCCATTAACCCTAGTTATATTGTTCTGCTTGTTCGATCAGGCTATCAAGACCTGGCTCGTCTGGATTCAGAGGAGAACCAGGATGGATTATTGATACTGGACATTTCTCAGCAGCATCGACCAATTCACTAAATGTTCCAGCAGTTGCGTCAGCTATAAATGCCATTTTGTCTCCGTTGTATTTGAACATCTGCCCATTAAGATCCAAGCAGTCATTGCAAGATGTGCAAAGAGCCGTATCAATATATGGGTCGTTTGACAACACGCTGGCCTCTTCTTTAACTTCCTCCTGAGGCTCGTCGGATGTTTCAGTTTCCTCACTAGTAGTTACAGTTGGAGCTGCTGAACTTGCCGTGGGTGCTGCCACAACATTTGATGTATCCATATTTAACAGGACGGCACTAAGGTTTTCCATTACCTTTCCTGCTTCCTCATCTCTAATGCTCTGAATTTCCTTCTGTTGTTCTTCTTTTAATTGCTCAATTTCCAGATTCAATTCTTCCTGGATATTAGCCCTTGCATCATCGATGGCTGCTCCAACATGGTAGTTATTAATTCCACTATTTTCCTGTAGAAATTTCCAAAAGTCAAGTCGCTCCTGAGTAGCAAGTATCATTGGCCATGCCACAGCTACCTTGATTAATTCATTAGCTGAATTCAACATCCAAATAGTTGGTACACATCCGATGTTTTCTTCTTCACTTCTCCCCAAGAAATCTGAAAGAGGAATCAGGTTATCGCTCCATAAACTGGAATCAACCTGACTGAAATAGCTATGATTAGCAGGGTCTAGAGATGCCTGATCTGCAAACGTGTATGGGAAATCAACTTCTTCTTTCTCACCTTCAGCGTTTTCAATTGTTATCTTGTGAATTGGCCATGCTGATTCGCATTGAGGGTTGTTCTGAACATCAAATCGACTTCCCCATGGAGTACCAAGGAGGCCTCTGAAAGTGAAGCCAGGAAAATCACGACTTTCGATGGTGCTGCTGGTAGATAAATAGGCATTGGCATGCGTATTTATGTCTGCATAACTAATGCTGAAAATAGCTGGAGCGAACGTTGAAAGTCCCTCCATAAATCCGTTATAAAGATTTACAGGAGTGATGGATGTGGACTGGTAGACGAAAACGTTGTTATGTGACATCATCAATCCACGTAAGTCAGACTTTGAACTTAGCACATCTTCTGTCGATCCTTTAGTGTTTTCATCTTGCTTTACTGTCACAATCCTAACAGGTAGGTTGTCCGACAGGATTGCATTCAGTTGATTGATTTCATTTGCAAAAAGTTGATCATCATTGGCCAACATAACAAATGGAGGGCAACCACTAAGCTCTTCAGTAGTCAAATTCTTCCAGGTGAAATGCTCAAAGAAATCATCATGAACATCAGCTTGATAATATCCTTGTAGCTCAAGAGTACCCATACGAAGCGCCACGAATAGTTTTGTCCAGGAAGCAATTTGTTCATCAAAAGTAGCACGGATTGCATCACAACCTTTGCCCTTCTTATAAGCAACAAGTTCAGTATTTCCGAACAAGTGCTTCCAGTCAAAATCTTTGTTCTTGTGAATCAATTCGTCCACAAAGAAGAACCCTTGTTGTTCCAATAGTGCTTCTGATCTACCTAGCTCTTTTACAATGTTTGTAATTCGCTGTACCCGCTCTTTTCCCAGACTCTCTCCACCACCTCCGGGGATAATAGATGTTATCTTTTTGAAATTCATCATTGTGTCCACAAACGCCAACTGATCCTTTAACCTTTCCGGTTTCTTTCTTTCTGGACCCTTTTCGAGATCTACTCTCAAGAGATCAGCTAGATGGCTTTTCACACCTGCGATATCATTCTTCAACGTACTTCGTGATTTCACCGTCTGGCATACCATGGCGGCTTCTAGTACTTGAAAGGATGTGCTATTGGAGTAGGGGAGCAAGGCACCATTTTTTGGGAGAATCTTTGCTAGTTCTACAAGACTCATGTTGAATCCCGCCAGATCATCACCAGATACTTCGATTTGCTTTTCTGCATCCTCAAGTATCCGTTCTATTTCTGATTGAAAAAGCCTTGGATTTCCATCGCTCATTCTTTGTGTAGCAATATGAAGTATTCGTCCAATATTTTCCGCAAGGATATTTGCACCATTTTCTTCTGAAGTGATGCTGTCACAACTCTGAGTTAGAAGATCCTTAAGCGACAAACAGCTTGGACCATCTCCATCAAAAGTTTCATCAGCTACCCAAACAGGGAAGTCAGCCCCAACCAGCGCGCCAGTATATAAAGGTGCCATAATCACGGGAGCAAGATCAGCAGAGAGCCCCTCGGTGTTATTTCCATTTCTGAAAAAGGATCTCAGCGATTGCCATTGTGATTTAAAATCTTCTTCAGAGATTTCTTTGGGTTGCTTTAGCTTGGGGAATTCTTCTTTCCCCATAATCCCAGTCTTTTTGGAATTATCTCGACCATTTTTATTTGTGACAATGCTTTGAACTTGCTCAGCATTTTCTTTAAAAAAGTGGCTAAACGTGCTTTTTTCCTTTGTAGCCATATCCTGGTTAGCTTTTAATATTATTTATTCTTGAGCTGATTAGATAGCGTATTTGTCCAACTCAATATTCAATGCTTCTTCTTTTTGCTCTACAGTAAATCCTAAATTGGATGCTCCGTGATCATCATAACATGGGGCATTCTTATTTTGATAATAAAGCCCCATATGAATGTGGTGATCTTCAGTAGCCAAATGCATGGCTTCCGATAGATTTGTTGGATCATGGTTGGCTTTATTCTTAAATGTCTTAGCAATGTCTTCGTTAACAGTAATACCATTTTCATGCTCCAGATAAACCATGGCATCTTTATTAGATGTAAGCTCGTCACCTAGAGCAGCCTGGAAAATTGGGCATCTCTGAATGATATGGACGAAAGAAAATCCTTTGTGCTCGTAAGCTGCTTTTAGCGTCTCATACATATGGGCTGGATTCCAGTCAGCAGTTTGTGCTACAAAAGAGGCGTTAGCTACGCCCAATGTTGTTTGAACAGGGTTAAGAGGAGGTAGAATTGATCCTTCTGGATTCGTATTAGAAATAGTTCCAAGTCGTGATGTCGGGGAGGTTTGCTTCTTTGTCAAACCATAGATTTCATTGTTCAGCAAGACAACAGTCATATTCATGTTGTAGCGGACAGCATGTATCCAAGCACCGGCTCCAATGGAACAGCAGTCACCATCTCCTGTAACCACAAACACGTCCAAGTCTGGTCGTCTGAATTTAACTCCACAGGCTACAGGAAATGCGCGTCCGTGCAATCCATGAAAACCATAAGTGTCCATATAATGAGGAAACCTTGATGAACAACCAATTCCTGACACAAAAACAGTTTTGGCTGGGTCAAGTTGTTTCTCTCTAAGCAGTTTGTGCATATTCGTCAATACACCATGATCTCCACAACCAGGGCACCAACGGGCCACTCCCTTTTCGTAATCTTCCAACGAATAATGTTTTGAGGCAAGGTCTAGCTCCAGCTCTGATTTTAATCCGTACATTATTGCTATTATTTCTTGTTAGTTTCTAATTTTTCTACAATCACATTATAAATCCTATTGGGAGTCAAAGGTTGACCCTCAACGTTTGAGTAGCAATCCACATCTACCAATGTTCGGGCACGTAACAACCAAGATAGTTGTGAATACCTTCTGTTTGATTCGGTGTATTGAGGATTGTTTTTCTTATCACTATAATTGATTTCAATTGTCATTACCTGCTTGAAATTATCAAATATCTCTTTGAGACCTGGCTCGAACGGGCTCATAAATCTTAAGTGAACATAAGACACTTTAAGTCCCTCACCTTGAGCTTGCTCCACAGCCTCCTCAATTGCTCCAAGGGTTGATCCCCAGCCAACAATTAAGAGATCACCTTTGTCTTTTCCATAAACAGGTGGCTTATTCAAAGACTTTTGGAATGCTGCAAATTTTCTACTCCTATATTCCGATGATTCCTGATTTTCCTCTGGCTTGTAAGAAACTCGACTACCTCTATCATGTGCCAATCCTGTGACCGTGTGTTGTCCTCCAACTTGGCCAGGGATAGGTCGTTTGCTCAAGCCTGTATCTTCATCCCATTCAAAGGGGTTAATGCTCGTATCCCATGGGCTTTGATCTATTGGTAGAGAAAACCAGTCTTTCTTGATTTTTGGTCTTGGAAATGGCTGTTGACCTGTAGCCAGATTGGCATCCGTCAAAATATAGACCGGTGTTCGGAATGATTCAGCTAACTGCCTCGCCAGAATAACAAAATGGAAACACTCTTCGATCGTAGCTGCTGCCAGCACGATCTTAGGAACTGCTCCTGGCTGACCATATAGAACTGATAGTAAATCTCCTTGCTCTACTTTGGTTGGTAGGCCTGTGGAAGGACCACCACGCTGTACATCAACAACCACAAGCGGAATTTCAGCCATGGTGGCAAGTCCAAGGAATTCTGTTTTCAGCGCAATTCCTGGTCCAGATGTAATTGTAACTGCTGTCTTACCAGCATAAGAGCATCCAATGGCAAATCCAATTGCGGCAATTTCGTCTTCAGCCTGATGCACAAGACCACCTGATTTATCAAATACTTCGGCAAGCAAGTGGGAGGCAGAAGTGGCAGGTGTAATAGGGTACATTGAGCAGACTTCCATTCCAGAGGCAAGGACACCAAGCCCAATGGCTTCATTTCCATTCATCACTACCAAGTCCTCTTCCGATTTCATTGGCGCAATGTCAAAATGCAAATTCAAATTGTCCTTAGCCCAGTTGTATCCGGCGTGATACAGGCCAAGATTGGAGTTTATAATCGTATCTGATTTCTTGCGGAAGATTCTTTTAATTTGAGCTTCTCCTTTCTCAGTTTCTCTGCTGTAGATGTAGCTGAGCATTCCCAACACCCACATATTCTTTCCCTTCCGTGCATTCTTCACGATTTTAAGGCACTCATCCTCCATTGGGATTTCAATCACCTTATAACCACGTTGGTTGAAGTCTTCTAAAGCGTGGGCGTACTTGTTTCGAATGTCCTCGTCTGGATCTGTAGCCCATTTGTTTTCAAGAAGCATGACCGTGCCTTCCTTATACGCACTTTGATCAATTCTTCCATAAGGCACCTGATCATTTAATGCAATTACCAGATTGGCTTCATTACCCATATTGGTAATCTTTTTAGAACCAATTCTGATTCGGATGCCTGATGCTCCAGCTCTACTGCGTGCAGGTGGCTGAATTTCTGCTGGGATAATTTCTACAGTCCATACTCCATTGCCCATTTTTGCAGAAATAGATGCAAAACTCTGCCCGCATTTCTGTGCTCCTTCACCCGAATCACTGACAATTTCAACAATATGCTCGTCGATTTTGGTTGCCTTAGATACTTGTTTCTTTGGCATTTCTTTGGTCTCAATTGTATCACTCATTTCTATAATAGTATTTGGATACCTAGCTTACCTAGACTTCATTCAATAACAGCGCTATTTTAGTACTTATTTTCGAGTAAATCTAACTATCAACATCATTTGATTAGGTGATCTTGGTCATCTGATTGAGAGACTTACATTAGAGGCTAAAGGGATGCAATATATTGATCGACATGATTATTATGGTGCACTTCTCTATTTTTTAGAGCCACACGTAAATTATTGTAATCTATTTTATTGTGGATTGGCTTATGTTTACCTTGCTTCATTAAACAAGCCCTATGGCATTTGGTATCAACCTCAAGAAACGACATTCGTTAACACCCCAACTGGCAAAGGGAATTAATGAATCTGTAGAAACTCTGGTTTCGGAAACCAAGGCGGATATAGAGGCCGCTGAACAGGAATCCGATAGCGAGGAACAGTATCATCAGAATTTAATGTGCATATTCACATCGGGTGGAGAGGAGTATGCGATTCCATTGGACAATGTCAAGGAAGTGGTTAAGTTAGATTCGTTGACGCCTGTACCCCAAATGCCAGAGTATATCAAAGGAATGGTGAATGTTCGGGGAAACATATATTCAGTTCTTGATTTAGCTGTTTTTTTTGGAAATAAGGATGAGGCAGACGAACAATTTAATTTTTTGGTAGTAATTAAAAATGAGGAATATAAGGTGGCTGTTAGAATCCCAAATGTCCCCAATACACTTCAGGTTTCGGAAGATATGATTGAGAATTTTAATGCTTCCTTGTCCAAATCAATGGAAAAACAAGAATTTTTAAATGGGATTATCAAAAAAAATAATCGAATGATCATTTTTTTAAATATATTAGAAATGATTTCGAGCGAAAATTTCGCTCCTATTTAACTCAAATTTACCGTCAGCAAAACCTAACTGAATTACTGCTATGTTAGATAATTTTACTATCCGGCGCAAGCTGGTACTTTTTGTTCTCGGCATTACCGTAATAATTTATTGTGTTTCTATAGGCTATTTCAGTTATAAGTTACGTTCCAATGCAATTACGGGAGCTAAAAAATTGGTAGATTCGTATGCCTTGCAAAAGGCCAATAGTATCAAGGCGGTAATTGATGAAGATATGGCAGTTGCAAGAAGCATGGCTGATATTGTTAAAGGCTATACAAAACTACCACCTGACGAAAGGAATTCATTGAGGGCGGATTTGATGACCAGCATTCTTCTACAATACCCTAAATATGACGCAACTTGGATGAGTTGGCAACTTTGGGCCATTGATGAAACCTACGATGAAGAATATGGAAGGGAGCGTACCAATTTTTATATGAGAAATGGTGTAGTCAATTCTTCAAGTGAATTGTCAAATTTGGATGGTGATCCCACCACCGGAGTTTATCTATTCTTAAAGAAAAACCGAAATCACTCAGAAAAGTTAGCTGAACCCTATTGGTGGAAGGATTACGATTATATTTCAGAAACTGAACGAGATTCTATTCTTGGAATTTCTCCTACTGCTACTATTGAAGTAGATGGAAGATTTGCTGGTGTTATTGGTAGTGATATGACGCTAGAAGATTTTGGGGGGATGTCTGAAATTGGTTATTATGACAATGGATTTGCGTTTCTACTGTCCAATGGCGGTGTTATTATTGCCCATAAAAATGACACACTCTCCAATCAATCAATGAACGAGATGAGTTTTATAAAGGAAAGTCCGATTGATATTAACGAACTTATCGTGAATGGTGGATCTGATTCGTATACAGTATTCGATAAAGATATGGGAGAGGAAGTGTATGTATCGTTTTCTCCGATTTCTGTTGGCAGATCTAAATTTCCATGGTCTGCTGGGCTAGTAGTGCCGGTTTCAGAAATTACTAATGACTTCTATTCTGCTTTTTACTGGACAATATTTTTTGGAGTAGCAGGGTTGCTTTTTCTGTCATTTGCAATATGGAAGATTGCAAATGGAATAACAACTTCACTTGATGAATCAAATTCATTATTGAAGGATTTAGCAAAGGGTAATCTTGATACAAACCTGAAACTGATAATATCTGGAAAAGACGAGTTAAGTAAAATCGCTAATTCTGTTAATATTTTGATGGAAGAACTCAATATAAAGGCGGAGTTCTCGAAACAAATCGGTGAAGGAAATTTGACTGCCGATTTTCGTAGCACAGGCAATAATGATGTTCTTGGCAATTCACTACTTAAAATGCGGGATAATCTAAGAGCGGTGATAGACGAGACAAATGAAGTAGTGAATAGAGCAGATGAAGAAGGTGACCTATCAGTTCGAATGAACTCTGAAGATAGAAGTGGGGCATGGAAGGAGCTAAGTGGGTCGATAAACGATCTTCTCGTTTCAGTTTCAAAGCCACTCGAATCGGTCAACAATATAGTCAATGCAATGGCTGATGGAGATTTAACTGTTCGTTATACTGACAAAGCGAAAGGCGATATTCTACTGCTTTCTAACAGCCTAAATAAGGCACTGGAAAATTTGAATGAGCTTCTAGGTAGAATTGTTGGACATGCCAATGTGATTGGCGACTCTTCCATGGAAATGCTGTCAGCAAGTGAAGAGATGAATACGAATACAGGGGAAATTGCTTCTGCCATTGCTCAAATGAGTAATGGAGCTCAGAATCAAGTGGGTAAGGTGGATGAGTCTTCCAATCTTGTTGAAAGTATCCTTACTTCAGCAAATGAAATGGGAACTCAAGCTGAAGAGATTAATCATGCTGCTCAAAAAGGAGCTGATAGATCTGATGAAGGGTTGAAAATGGTCAATAAGGTTGGTTTCAGTATGAAGGACATTAAAGCCTTTTCAAATGACACCAATGAATCTATCCAAGTGCTGACTGAACGCTCGAAGGAGATAACCAGAGTTCTTGCCATAATTACAGACATTGCATCTCAAACAAACCTGTTAGCACTGAATGCAGCTATTGAAGCGGCACAGGCTGGTGATGCAGGTCGTGGCTTTGCAGTGGTAGCCGAGGAAATAAGGAAGTTAGCCGAAGACTCAAGAAATTCAGCAAGGGAGATTGAGAAATTGATCAACGATGTTCAGGAAGATACGGCAAATGCAGCTAGAGTGATTGAGGTAATGAATGAGAGTATAATTGGAGGCGAATCGGCCTCTAATGATGCTTCCGAAGCGTTCAAGGAAATTGCTAATTCTTCTACTGCTACACTAGAATTGTCTGAGCAAATTCTCAATGCCACAAAGAGTCAGATGGACAGTATAAAAAATGTAGTAGGCATTACCGAAGGGATTGTGGTGATTGCAGAACAGACAGCAGCGGGCACTGAGGAAGCGGCAAGTTCAGCCACCGAACTCTCTGCAGGAATGGAAAACTATACGAAGCGATCTGAGGAAGTCACAGAAATAGCTGCCCAACTGAAGGATCGAGTTGGAGGCTTTAAGTTGTCTGAGAAAAAAGATGACGAATGACTACAGTAGCAATAATTAATCAAAAAGGAGGGACTGGTAAAACCACCACAACCATTAACCTGGGTAGTGCATTAGCTAAGATTGACAAGAAAGTGCTACTTCTGGACATGGATCCGCAGGGTAATTTGAGCTATTCGCTTGGCATGAATGATTTCGATTATTCCATGGCTGATGTGCTTTTGGGAGAAAAAAAATTGATGGAAATTTTGGGAGAGAGAGAGGGGATGAGCATAGCTCCGTCTGATATTCACATGGCTGATGTGGAGTTGTCCTTAGGTTCTGCGGATGACCAAGCTGAGGTCCTTTTAAATGCCCTAAAGCCATTGACAGACTATGATTTCGTGCTGATTGATTGCCCGCCCTCTCTATCTATTTTAACACTAAATGCCCTTTTGGCTTCTGATAATGTGATCATTACAATGCAAATGGAAGTACTAAGTTTACAGGGGCTTGATATGATCATGCAAACTATCCAAAAGGTCAACAAGGTCTTTAAGAAAAATATCAAGGTTCAGGGGATTTTGCCAGTAATGGTGGACAAGCGGCGTAAGTTGATTCATGAAGTGCGCGAGTATATAGATGAAAACTATGATTTGAAGATATTCGACTCTTTCATAAGGAATAATGTTAAGGCATCCGAAGCTCCTTCATTTGGGCAGAGTGTCATTGCCTACCAGCCCAACTCTAACAGTGCTAAGGATTATAAGGGTTTTGCTAATGAATTTCTCAAATTGAATAGTTAAGAAATATGGCATTGGGAAAAAATTTAAAAAAAAAGAAACTTATACCTGACAAGCCAGAGAAAAAAAAGGTATCCAAACCTTCTCCTAAAGTCAAAAAGAAACGACTGATATCAAAGGAAAAAATAGCTCCAAAAAAGAAACAGGTAGCTCACAAGAAGGCTCCTGAGAAATTGGTCAATTTCATTACAACTGAAAAGCATGAGCTCCGAACATCTTTACGTAGAAAGTTTGACTTAGAGATCAACGAATTGGCAGATAAATTTATTCAATTGGTAGTGTTCAAATTGGGAATAGAAGAATATGCCATCGAAATTTCGAAAGTGAAAGAAGTCGTTTCAACCCCAGAAATCTCAAAGGTGCCGAAAATGCCTGATTATGTTAGAGGTCTGACCGATATACGAGGGAAAACGGTTTTAATAATTGATATTGCTTTGAAATTTGCTTTACTGACCCCAACAGAAGGAACTTATACATTGGTTGTTAAGAGTAAAGATCAGCCCGTGGGATTGATTTTAAATGATCTTCCTTTAGCTCTCAAAGTTGATGGAAATAATATAAGTAGTCCAATGAGTTATCTTGTAGAGACTTCCTTGGACGACATTTACGTGAAGGGAATTATCAAGTTAGAGGAACGATTGATTTATTACCTAGACGTTGACCAACTGCTCGCTGGAGATAAAGCAATTGTAGTACCCAATCATTTGGCTTAAAAAAGGTGGATAAGAAGCAAATAAAAGTATTGGTGGTTGATGACTCAGCCTTTATAAGGTTATTGGTTACGGATCTCATTTCAGAAGATAAGGATCTGGAAGTAGTAGGTACGGCCGCAAACGGATTGGAAGCGTCATTAAAAGTCAAGGAGCTCAATCCAGATGTGGTTTTACTTGACTTGAACATGGCAGAGTATGATGGACTATTTGGCGTGAAGGCCATTATGAGAGAGAACCCAACTCCAATTTTAATCCTAAGCTCAGTTGGAAATACAAACCTGAATCCAATTTTTGATACTTTGAAACATGGTGCCGTTGATTATATCAACAAACCCAATCGGAACAGCTCCAAAATGCGATCAATGCATTCGGAATTGCTCAGTAAAATCAAAAGTGTGTCAAGAGCCAAACCTCATATTACGACAGAAAAACCTTCGAATAAAATAGCATATAAATCCAAAACAACAAGTAAATATAAGCTCATTGCGATTGGTGCCTCCACAGGTGGTCCCACTGCAATTGAGCAGGTTATATGTGGATTGCCTGAGGATTTCCCAACTCCAATTATTGTTTGCCAGCATATGCCAAATACGTTCATAGCACCCTTTGTTAATCGACTCAACTCATTGGCTAATCTCAACGTAACTATGGCGACTAAATCATTCGTGCCGATCCCTGGTTCAATTGTTATTTGCTCTGGTGTGGCCAATACAATTGTGATGGAGAGAAGAGGAAAAACAATGTTAGATTTTACCGAAAAAAAGTACAAAGAATACAACAACCCATCCATTAATGCATTAATGACCTCCGTTGCGCAACGTTATGGAGATAAGGCAGTCGGCGTATTATTAACTGGTATGGGGAAAGATGGTGTAACTGGAATGAAAGATATCAAAGATGCAGGTGGGTTCACTATAGCTCAGGATCGTGAAAGCAGTATTATTTATGGAATGCCGAAAGTTGCAGTT
>JAAEPI010000051.1 GCA_024232835.1 Cytophagales bacterium | reverse complement strand
GATATAAATCCGTAACTATCGAAAACATAACTCCGGTCATATCCACAATTGATCAAATAAATCACCTTCATCCCATTCATCATAATGCCACAATTCTGCTTTCAACCACTCATAGCTGTTAAATACGATGGGACAAATTGAATAATTATCCACCACTCCCCATAGTCTGGAAATAAATCGGGTTTTATGCAAATGCGGATAGGAACGACAATCTTTCGGGCGATGCTCATAATTTGAACAAAGTTTGGCGCTTAAAAATGGACAGGGTTGCTTATTGAATACATACTTTGACGGATCATCATCATCCTGAATCAAATATTCTTCCCTGAAGTTTGAGGTGGGTATCTTTAACCCGGCCCAAAATTCTACAATATCATCTTCGTCCAGGACAGGGTCCATTTCTTTGCAACAATTGGCGCATTTGGTACAATCTATTTTTGAAGTTACTTGAGTTAAAATACGGTGGACAACTGCATCCAACTTTTTCGTTCCCATATCAGTCTGTTTCAGAAATGACCGAAATTTCCAGTTTTCTTCATCCCTCTTTTTGGCTAAACGCCTGATCCGTTTGAGATTTGTTTCAATTCTCATTTCATTTCGACCTACTACATTGTCACTACTTG
>JAAEPI010000050.1 GCA_024232835.1 Cytophagales bacterium | reverse complement strand
GGCCCTGCAACACAAGGGGGTCACTATGGACAAACCGTTGCACGTTTTATTGGTCGATGACGATCCTGACTCTCTAAAAGTCATGGCCAAATTACTTCGAAAGGCAGGTTATGCCACTTCATCTGCTCCCAATGGAGAAGAGGCCATGAAGCTTCTTTGTCACGATGAATACTCTGCTGTTGTTACAGATGATCTTATGCCAATCATGGATGGGATAGAGCTTTCTAAATCAATCTGCCAGAAAATTCCTGTGCTTTTGATTGGTGCTCATGAACAATTGGATTTAGATCATAAACTCCAAGAACTAGGGATTTGCTTTATTCACAAAGAAGAAGTGAAAAAGAGTCTAGTCAAGGCCACCGCTAAGGCCATTGAACGGCATCAAATAGACCAAGAAATTGCAAAAGATTGGGCAGCATAAATATCACTGCAGAAAATTTATTTTTTTAAGGCCAAGTGATGGATTACCACTGCTGCGGTGGAGAAAAATCGAATAGGAAGATTGGAAGCGCCAACGCCTGGAGAGGTGTGGCCAACCATATTGTTGATTTGCCATGTTCCTTTTACAAAAGATTTTCCTTTGGAAACTCTTGTCACGATATGCCTTCCTCCTGGCAAGCAAACTTGCCCTTCATGAGTGTGTCC
>JAAEPI010000049.1 GCA_024232835.1 Cytophagales bacterium | reverse complement strand
AATAAGACTAGTGTACTTGTGTCTCTGAACGGTGATGCAGAACAAATATGGATGGATAAAAAGAAATTAACGGATGATGTAAGCGGGAAGTTAACCCCTTATGCCGAACAACTGACTCGGCCGTATTTTTTAAATTATACAGATTTTGTTTGCCCTTTATATTCTTGTAACTCTGCTTCCAGGACAGTACTAAAACACATGGTTTTAAAACTATCAAATAGCGAGTACTCCCACAGTGTTGTTAACTAAAAAAACCTGTAATAAGTGTAATATAACATAGCAATTTAACAAGAAATTTGATACAATCCGTTCCATGGATTCAGTACTAAAAACCAAGCCAACTACGCCGAATGATCCCTTTGGTATTATCAAGGACCTTCACTGTATACTCGAAACCAAAGAGTGCCAAATCGAATCTTTAACTCATCAGAATCAGCTTCTTCAAGAAAAGGTCAACTACCTTCTTTATCATCGTTTTAGCCGAAAATCTGAACGTATTGATGACCAGCAGATGTTGCTTTTCGGTGATAATAATAGTGGCCATGAAGAAGCAGAACCCGTTGCTGAAATCAAAATATCTTCACATACAAGAAAGACCGGAGGTCGTAGTCTTCCTCCCAATGATCTTCCTCGTGTCAGGGTAGAACATGATTTATCAGAGGCAGAGAAGATGTGTGACTGTGGTTATTGTCTCGATCGCATTGGCGAAGAGAGTTCCTTTCAATATGATGTAATTCCCACCAAGTTCCAGGTGATAGAGAACGTCAAATTCAAGTATGCCTGTCCAAACTCAAAGTGTGGCCAGGCGCCAAAAACTGCTCAACAAGATCCACCACCACCATTACCACGAACTCAAGCATCAGCAGGTACTCTGGCGTGGATCGGTACAAGCAAATTCGTTGATGGCTTGCCATTAAACAGAATAGCCAACATTGCGGAAAAACGTTTTGGGGTACCATTTACAAGCACCACATTATCCGCTTGGATGATCAAAGGAGCTGAGAGGATTATTTCACCGCTGGTAGCTGCCATGGAGATAGCGCTCGAAGGACATGACTATATCCATATTGATGAAACAACGCTTCAGGTTTTAGATGAAGCAGGAAGAACCGCTAAACAAAAGTCTTACATCTGGTGTCGTGTTACGGGTGATGCTGTAGCACCGATTATTCTTATGCATTATAGTCCTAGCCGTGCAGGAGCTGTTGCTAATGAGCTTTTGAATGGCTTTAGTGGTTACTTGCAAGCAGATGGTTATGCAGGTTACAACTCCACTGCTTTACGTCAATATGTTATCCTGCTGGGATGCTGGGCTCACGTTCGCCGTAAATTTATTGCAGCAAGTAAAGCCGGTTCTCCAGGAGCCGCCAAAATAGCCAATGAGGGGGTAATGCTGATCCGTGATCTCTACCACATTGACAATAAAAGTAAAGAAAAACCACCAGACGAACGACTGTTATATCGACAAGAGGTAGTTAAGCCACATTTGAATAAGATTCGTACTTGGATTGATGAAAACCAGAATAGAGCACTCAGTTATGGAGGGTTGCTGGCAACTGCATTTACCTATATTCATAACCAATGGTCAAAGCTTATAGTCTTTGTAGAAGATGGCCGTCTGGCGCTGGATAACAATAAAGCAGAGCGCCATATTCGTCCTATTGCAATGGGACGAAAAGCATGGCTATTTGCACAGAGTGAGGCAGGTGCTAAGGCAACAGCACTCTGGTATTCATTGGTTGAAACTGCAAAGGCTAATGGGCTGGAGCCCTACTGGTATCTCAGGAAGGTCTTTGAAGAGATGCCTGTTTATTTACGAGATGAAAAACCTGTGGACGAATTGCTTCCTTGGAATCTAGATCCTGCTGAACGCAAGCGTTTAGCGGGGCGTGTTTAAACCGATATTTAACGCTGTTCACAAACGGGGTTAACTTGGTGCTTACTAAATGACGGTAACCAATGATGAAATCTGGATGTATCAAATAAGTATTATTCATTGCTT
>JAAEPI010000048.1 GCA_024232835.1 Cytophagales bacterium | reverse complement strand
CTCAAGGGAATATCAAAAACCGGTTTAACTCTTTCACCTTTGATTTTAAGAGTTTGTACGATTCCCTTGACAAAGATCTGGTCATGGAGTCTCTAAATGAAGCCATGGACGAACACCGTCCTGACTGGTCTGTTGATTTCCGAAAGTGGCTCCTAGAGCTTGTCCAAATCAGCTTAGAATCATCAATGGGTGTTTTCAGAGACGTTTGGTACAAACAAAAAGGTGGAATCCCAACAGGTGGTTCCCTTTGTGTCCAACTAGCAAATATTGCAGTATTTTCAGCTATGAGAAAGTGTGTATACAATGACCCCATACTCATGGAAAATATTGTCTCTGCTAAACGTTACATTGATGACGGAGCGGGATTATGGACAGGTTCCAAGAGTGAATTTGAATCGTGGATTAAAGTTGTCAATAACAAAATCAAGAGGTATGGCCTGAACATTGATGAATTCTCTTTTGCCCCTCCAGATACTTTCATTGCATTTTTGGATATCCAATTTTGTTTCAATGCTTCATCTGGAGACTTAGAGACT
>JAAEPI010000047.1 GCA_024232835.1 Cytophagales bacterium | reverse complement strand
TTGCTTTTTGCTCGCTTCATCAACTCAAAGATGCCATCAGTGGATAACTCATTATTTGAGATGAACCCCATCAAAGCTAATATTACCGACAGTGAACTATTTTAATTGAAACATTGTAAATTATGTAGAGTAGTAATTGAAAAGAAAGCAAAGAAAATAGTCATGTTATTTTTGATCATGTTATAATTTATTTCACACTCAACAACATTACAAAGGAGCGTTCCAATCTATTGGTCCCTCTTCTGTCATTTGCACTTTTCTCCTTTTTCGCACAATGGGTATCAGTTTATCTCGATTTAAGGTTGACGATTCCGTGTTGTCGACATCTTGATGACCTCCATCATTTTTAATGACACGATAATGTTCAAGCGCCATTCTATTCTTGACAAGCGTCTCAGGAATATTAACTTCAGCCAATGCATTCAAAAATTGTTCACGTTGTGGTGGCATTGATTTTGAAGGTGTTGTACGAACCACATCACCGACTAAATCGACAATATTGACACCTTGTAAACGCTGTCCTCGAATACTCACATCACCTTGAGGTGTCCACGACACGACATTATTACCATGTGAACGTAAAAGTCGTATCAGCTTTTTCGCATTCACTTTTTGACTATTCGGTAATGCATCCACAACAACTGCATCTATATCATCATCTTTCTTTTCTCGATCGTCATCGATTTTGATGGTGGGTTGTTGTGCTTGTTGCACATGACCCTGTCGATCGCGAAGCATTGAGAAGTCCTGCATCATCTCACGGTACTCGTTCATCTTCGTATCA
>JAAEPI010000046.1 GCA_024232835.1 Cytophagales bacterium | reverse complement strand
TCTTGTCAATGGCCCTATAGCAAACCCAAATATGCGACTGTCAGTGAATCTCGAAACTGAAACTGAGATTGTTGGAATACCCTTGGCAGGTTGGTTAACAAACTCGTGAACTCTTGCTGGTTTCCTGCAGGCAGAATAGTGTTATTTGTCCTTCAGATTTGCGCGAAATTCAAAGAAGGGCGCTAGGAATATGCCAAAAAGCGCCAGGGGCGTATTTCCCAAACACATTCTCAAGAAACACCAATTTCTTCGTCTTTCCATTCAATAGAGCACATCTTTGAGAATATCTATTTTTTGTTTATTCATAGAATTATACCCTAACTTTGTCAAAAATAAGTGCGTGTAGCAAAATTTCTGATTGGCAATGAAGGCACCAGTGTTTGTGAAATATGCCCAGGTTCCTTTGCTAAATGCCCAACGAGCGCTGCGGTTACTCAGATTTGGGAAGAACAACAGTCATACCGCGTCGAGCGAAATGTGGAGCAGCTGAAATGTAGTTGTAGGGAGTTCAGTTTGTATCGATTCATCTGCTGCCACACGGTTGCGTTGGCCGAATTCGAAACCCGGTTATTTGAGCACTTGGCATCGGTTGGTGAAAAATTGTCATTGGAATCATTGTCGGCTGCGCTTGAAGCTGGCAAGTCACCAGATGCTGGCCTAAAACCGGGTGGCCGACGCAGAGGTCATATGGCCTCAGCCATTCAACAAGACCGTACTATTCAGCAGGGACCATAATATTCACCATTCACTATGTAAGACTAGGAATATTTATTGATGTACGTTCAACTGCCAGAAGCTGGAGCAATCGTAGCTTTGTCAGGATAGGATTGCAGT
>JAAEPI010000045.1 GCA_024232835.1 Cytophagales bacterium | reverse complement strand
TTTGATGGAAATAGCAAAGAATGAATGAACCTTTATTTCCACTCCCTTCATGCTTGTTAAACCATAATATTTGTCTCCATGAACCTCACCGATCTAAAAAACTACCTAGACAAGACTTGGTCTCATTTGGAGAAACACGAACAGAACATTGAAGCTGACCCGATCTTAAAATCGAATCAGCCTCAAGAAGTCCATAATAATCTGAGTAAAAATTACCATCCGAGGAGGTTCCCTTTCAATCAGTGTTGAAAGACTTTGAAACCGAGGTTCTCTCGTTTCTCAATCGAAACACAGATACTTGTTTTGGGGGATTGGGAGTGCTGAAATAGCTATTCCAATCCCCGATACTCGCATCATCGAGCCTTCATGGCTTTTAAAAACCCCCCAATCGAAATAGCCTTTACATTCTCCCGTACATCAAAAGATTCATTTCCTACATAAATGATGTAGTTCTCGATTGTACCCAGATCCTCAATACTTTGGAGAAAGCCCTTCGTCACTTTTGGGGCGGAGGCATATTTGATTTCAATACCTACTTTTGGCGTGATGCCATCTACCAGAACAAGATCGCATTCTGCTCCTTGATGTGTGCGGTAATAGTAATAGCTATACCGAGAGGCAAGAGTTGAAATGATCTGCTCAATCACAAAATTTTCCCAAGAATGTCCTTTCCATGGGGCGGATTGGAGCCCGTCTGCGTGCGTGATGCCCAACAAAGAGTGCAATAGCCCCGTGTCTCTGAGGTATAGTTTAGGAGCTTTTACCAGACGTTTTTTCATATTGATATGAAAGGAAGGGAGTCGACGAATCAGGAAGGTCTCTTCCATAAAATGTAGGTAGCGCATGATCGATGGCTGGGTAACACCCAATGACTTGGCAAGCATGCTCGCGTTTAGCAGATTGCCAGCAATGTGAGCCAGCATCGTCCAGAGTTGCCGAAGTATGGTAGCAGATAAATTCAAGCCTAACATCGGTAAGTCTCTCTCAACATACGTTCGAATGTAATTTGTCCTCCAAGTGGCACTTTGTGATTCATTCTTTGCCAAATATGACAAGGGGTAGCCACCTCTATACCAAAGTTTGTTAAGGTCATCTATCTCTTGTAGAATGAACGGACTCAACTCCAGATATGCGATCCGTCCGGCTAATGATTCGGAAGCTCCTCTGATAATGGTGGGTGCGGCAGAGCCAAGCAAGATAAAGCGTGCCGCTACTCGATGTTCGTCAATCAGAGGTCTAAGAATTTGAAAAAGTTCCGGTCTGTGCTGCACCTCATCAATTATCACACACTTGTCTTGATGTTGTCGGAAATAAAGAATCGGATCGGCTATCTTCTCAACGTCTACAGGATTTTCCAGATCAATATGAACAACTTCTTTATTGAGTTGAGAAGCAAGTTGTTTTGAAAGAGTGGTTTTCCCTGTTTGGCGAGAGCCAACAATCCCCAATACAGGCATAAAATTCAGTATTTCAATGGCTTCTTCATTAATATTACGATTTATGTCCATGAATACCGGAATATGAATTTTAAATATTCATGGTAAATATATATAATTAACCATGAAAATCTAAAAATGAATTTTAAATTTTCATGGTAATTATTCCAAATTCCGATACCCCAACTTAGTCATCTTATCAACTTCCAGGCTCATCGCACCAAAGTCCTCGACTATTTTCCCACGAATATGATAAATTCCTCGTCCGGTAAATGGGAACTGCTTGGCTACTGGAGGAAAATGTACCGTGTCAATAAACTCTCCCGCCTGATCAACGAATGTACCAAAATACATCTGATTACCACCGCCAGTTCGGGTGTACTTGATCGTGATCAAATAACCAACAACCTCTACTTGTTTGCCAATGTGAGTATTCAATTCAGAAGCTGAGATGATGCCAACAGGAATGCTCTTCAAGAGTTGAAACGGACTATTTAATGTAAATCCCAACAATTCAATTTCGTCGTACATATCCTCCAAATCATT
>JAAEPI010000044.1 GCA_024232835.1 Cytophagales bacterium | reverse complement strand
CTCGCTCGCTGCCAGGATGAAGCATTCGTCCTGCTATTAGCATCTTTGCATAAACAATTTGTTTATCCGTAAAATTAAGGCCCTTTAATATCTTGTCAAATCCGTACTCATCCATTTGGCTTATGGCCACATGCTCAGCCCCTATGGTTTTAGCATCATTCGTTACCATGGAATTAATATCTACGTGTTCATATTGAGCATCTTCTCTTGCTGCAGCAGCAGCTTCTTTACTATCTACACTTTCCCGGGTTCTGGCCAATCTCTCTTGTCTTATCCGGTTGGCATAATGTTTCGCTTTCGCTTCTATCTCAGGATCTTGTGGCAATAGACTTCTTTGATTGGTTAGTAATCCTTCAATACAGTTGGCAAGCTCTTTCCATTTCTCTTCCGGCAGGTGGAGATGTCCGAGGTTTAAAACTATTCGCTGCCTTGGGCCCGCTGAAGTGCGAATTGATTCAATAAGCTGGTGTTGTATATATATTTTTTTGCCTTTTGACTTTCTTGTCTTTTCACGGATAAACATGGCAACGATTATACCGTAAGGAGACACCAATGGCAAATATAAAATATATATTCAGGCACTACCAATAACATGCGACACGCAAACAAAGGACTTACGACATACTTTTAATGATTTTAGCCAATTTTAGACTCTTTTTTAGAATAATTTGTCGAACTTGGGTTACCATTGGATCCTTAAAGATTTTCTCCCATTTTGAAAATGGAAGATTACTCGTAAGCATTATACTGCCGCGTTCGTATCTCTCTGCAAGCAATGTAAAAAGCACTTCCATCTCTTCCTTGTTCTGTTGTACATACCCAATATCATCAATAATAATAGCATCATACTTTGCAAACTTTTTTAATATCCGTGCAAGTTTCAATTCTTTCTTCGCATTCAATAACTCCTGCACCAACAAAGAGCATTGAGTAAAATATACTCTCTTTCCCTTCCTCAGGATTAACTCCTGGCCGATCGCTGACAAAAGATGTGTCTTTCCACTTCCAGGATTCCCAAAAGATAGAATATTTTCTTTGCGTTCAAGAAATGATCCGTCTAAAAGACTATTTACCACTTGAGCAACTTTTCTCGGAAGCCTTTTCATATCAAAAGAATCTAATGTCTTCTCTAATGGCAATCGTGATTCCTTTAACAACCGATCTATCTTCTTGTGACGGCGAACTTCACACTCCCTT
>JAAEPI010000043.1 GCA_024232835.1 Cytophagales bacterium | reverse complement strand
TTCAATCACTTGATCAGCAATATACTTGGTCCATTTCATAAAGAATTACAATCGCTCAAAAAATGGTTCAGATTTAACTTTTTATCAAAATCCTAGAAAACAGGGCTGTTCTACGGTCAATTTTGAGTTAGAAATCACCGTCCATAACGCTAATGATAATAAGAAAAACCTTGGGAATCGTCGAAAGTATAGAGTATAAATGAGCAGTGCTGCCCCGCTTCAAAATAAAAGCTTTCCTGGAGTTATGTAATGTAGGACCGGTCACCATGAGTGAGGTAAGGGCTCTAGGGACTCTGTTAAGCATGCTTGACACTAAGGAAAGTCAAAAATTATATCGTGGCTATTCACATTACCAACAACAAAAGTTGATAGAGCTGTTCACAATTGTGTCACTTTTTGAAACAACCAACTTTTTCCCATTCATTCAGATAACGAGATATAAATGATGTCCTTTAACATCAAAGTAGTTTAGAATTTACCTAATGCAAATATTTTCAGCCAACTGGAATCACAAAGAAGTATTTACTTCCGGAGAAATAGGCTGCCAAAGATTTCTGATTAGAAATATAAATCTGATTTCGTCTTTGTGTTACATGTCAGGCTCTGGACGACAAAGGAATTGCATACATGAACCACCAAGCTACAGTTATCTAGCTTACACGATTATTGAAAGCATCTGTGAATGGCATTCGATTCGATGAATGCATGTGATCACAGCTGCTCAATTATTAAACCATAGCTTTGTAGCAAATTTTGAAGCGGGGCAGCACTGCTCATTAGTACTCTATA
>JAAEPI010000042.1 GCA_024232835.1 Cytophagales bacterium | reverse complement strand
TAGCTTGACACAATCCGAACATATGGGCTAACTCCGGAACCGATTCAGTCTGCAAGGACAAATCAATGATTTTAAGTCGACGATACTCGTCAACTGTGCTCGCATCGGCTAATCGCATGGCTAATTTTTCAGAAGTCGTCATATTCAATTTAGCAAAAAGCATAGTATCCTCCTCAATAGTTTAAAGTGATTTATGAGAAAAATACCAAACGCTTTATAAATGTTCAATATATATATTCACTCAGTAGTGTCCGGTTAGGTTTTTGCATGTAAATTATTTTATTCTTGACATTTTATATAGATAATGTGGTTCTTAATCATTATCAACTATAATTATAAGGAGGTAACATAAAATGCGTTGTCCTATATCCCTCAAGAATAAAATCAACTCAGGAACCTATAACCTGTTTATTGATCCTTTGGCAGTGATCTTGCCATGTGTTCCTGAACTTTTGTCCCGAGGAAATCGCCCTTTACAAATGACATTTGAAGACCAGCTAAATATCTTGATATATTTTCATCTTCAGGAACATTCTTCTGCCAGGCATCTTATAGATGATCTCAAAAATAATGAATTTGCCAAGCAGCGCATCGCACCGGAAGATGGCATCAGCCGGAGCAGTTTCTCAGAGGCTATAAACGAGCGTGGGCTGGAGCAACTGCAATTCGTCTTTCAGGAGCTGTACAAAAAAACTGCCAATGTTCTCCCAAAAGAATATGCCGACCTTGGAGACCTTGTATCCATTGATGGGACCTTGATTGACGCTACGCTATCAATGTATTGGGCAGATTACAGAAAAGGTTCCAAGAAAGCCAAGGGGCATATCGGATTCAATATCAACCAAGGGATTCCCGGTAAAATTTACCTGACGAATGGAAATGGTGCTGAACGCCCTTTTGCGAGCATGATTCTTTCATCTGGAGAAACCGGAGTTATGGATCGTGGTTACCAGAGTCACAAAATGTCAGACCTTCTCCAGAACGAAGGCAAAAGCTTTGTTTGCAGAATCAAAGTTTCCACAACGAAAACGATCATTCAAGAAAATGCCATCGATTCAGACAGTTTGGTTTTCTATGACGCCACGGTGCTTTTAGGAAGCCCAGGTATAAATCAGACGGATAAGCCTGTCCGTGTTGTAGGGTACGAAGTGCGGGGCGTAAAATATTTTGTTGCCACAGACAGGCATGACCTTACCGCTGAACAAGTTGCAACTATATATAAACTCAGGTGGAGGATTGAAACCTTTTTCAAATGGTGGAAACAACATTTGAAAGTATATCACCTGATTGCCAGAAGTGAGTACGGACTTATGGTACAAATCCTTGGCGGTCTGATAACTTACCTGCTAATGGCCATATACTGCCGTAAACAATTCAACGAAAATGTTTCAATCAAAAGGATTCGGGAACTTCGAACAATCATTCTGAACGAATTGTTCGGGAGTCATCATAGACAATCTGATGACAAAACAATTTTCAAAGAGCAAAAAAAACTCACATGCAAAAACCTAACCGGACACTACTGATAAT
>JAAEPI010000041.1 GCA_024232835.1 Cytophagales bacterium | reverse complement strand
GAAAGAGCGAATTTGTAAGGTCGTTTTAGGAAGGGGAAAATGCTATCAGTATTAAATTATTTTAGTCACGGTTATGTAGCAGTCCCTATTTTGGAATCCTGCGTAAAACGAGGGTTGTTTGAGTTGTTGAATCTTCAGAAACCTCGTAAGCGTACGTGGCTGATTAAAGAACTTACGGCCAATGAAGGATATTTCACCCTCGGACTTCAAGCCCTGGAATCGTTGGGATGGATACAAAAAGAGAGCAAAGATTCCTATCTGTTGACTAAACAGGCAGAACCAGACCTCTTTTCCATGAATCTGACGTCTCTTTACGCAGTTCCTCCTGAAAAGTTATTGCAAGATGAGCTCCTGCAGGAGCAGTTTCTTGAAAAAACCATTCAAGTTCTTCCTCATTGTTCCACCAAAACCTCTCTCTCAAGTAAACTTTTAGAAGGAGCGCTTGTTGTCCCTCTCCTTTTGGCTTTAAGACAACTCGGGATGCCTGATTCTTTCCGGGGGTTTAAAAAGCTTCCTCATAATCTTCGGCAGGAGATAGTGTCTCTGTTTTTTCAAAAGCAGTGGATTGAAGGTTCGAAGCGAAAGTGGCAGTTAACAAAACCAGGAGAGGAGGTTTTCAACAAAACAGGGGTGTTAGCCATTGCGGCCTCTTACCGTCCAATGCTTTTTAAGATGGACCAGCTTTTGTTTGGCGATACAACATCTCTTTTTATTAGGAATCAGCAAGGAGAAGAATCTCACGTGGATCGATTGCTGAATGTCATTGGCAGTGGTTATCAGCATGGTAGGTATTTTAAAGACGCCGAAGCAGAGGTCCTCAAGGTTTTCAACCAATTTCCTTTAGAGAAACAGCCCAAAGCCATTGCGGATATGGGATGTGGGGATGGGGCCTTACTCAAACGGCTTTATGAGGCAATTAAAAGTAAGTCTGAGCGTGGTAAATATTTAAAAGAATTCCCCTTAACTTTGCTTGGAATTGACTATAACCGTACAGCTTTAAAAGCGACGGAGGCGAATTTACAGGGACTTCCCTGCGAAACTCTTTTAGGAGACATAAATGATCCAGCCATGCTCCTTCAAGATCTTTCCAAACTGGGGTTTTCCAGTGGAGAGGAGATTCTTCATGTGAGATCATTTTTAGACCATAATTTCTCTTTTGATTCTTCTCTGGCAACGGATGAATCGTTAAAGGTCCTCTCCACAGGCGAACAGGGCTGGCATGTTGGCCGACACGGTAACCTGGTTAATCCTTTACAGGTTCTAAGCATGTGGAAAGCACATTTAAAGTCCTGGGCTCAGGTTCTTGATCGGGGAAGCTTGTTGGTATTGGAGGCACATTCACTTTCTCCACGTGAAAGCTGTCGGCAGCTGGAGGTATCTGAGAGTTTTTACTTTGATACCCTGCATGGCTTTTCACATCAGTATCTGATCAGCGCCGAATCCTTTGTGATTTTAACGGCAAATGTAGGTCTTTTCAGCAAAGTTCCTCTCAATCGGTATCCCAAGACATTGGATTTTTGTCGGATAACTT
>JAAEPI010000040.1 GCA_024232835.1 Cytophagales bacterium | reverse complement strand
TTTCATTTATTTTTGGGTATCGTGTACCCAATCGTTATTAGTATATTTTTGCCATAAGGATCAAGCTTGTCTACTTTCGCAGCTTTTAATTCATTATCCCTACATAGCTTTCTCGCAATTACGAACTCTTGATTACTGAAGTTTTCTATCTCTAAATATTTTTTCCCGGAAGATAAGGCATTTTTAACCTTATCTATAACCATCTTTTCTTCAGGAATTACTTTCTTTGGCTCCGACATAAGTTATCTCCATTTCTTATGTTTCTTTGTGAAACCCGATCCTACGCCTAGGATTTTCCTCCGGCTTCGTAAGCTGTTGGATATACTCAAAAATAACACGAATCTGTCCGTCTACTTTTTCGTTGATGAGATCTTGTGTCTTCATTTTTTCTTGTAGTTTTTCAAGGATTAAACGCAATTCAGGTTGTTGGGATATAGCCTCTCTCATTTTTACAAAAGCATCTATAATTTGTATGCTTATTTTAATTGCTGTATCAGAATTTAAAACAGAAGAAAGCATAGCAACCCCTTGTTCTGTAAAGGCATAAGGCATATATTTTCGATGTCCACCTCTTTTTAAGATCGCAGATTGCGACCTTAGAGCAGTATATTCTTCTTTTGTAAGCTGAAACATGTAATGACTTGGAAAACGTCTTTTATTTCGTTTAACTTGCTCATTCAAACGCTTGACTTCTACCCCGTAAAGCTCCGATAAATCTCTATCCAACATTACTTTACGGCCTCGAATAACATATATTTTGCTTGTTATTACAGACTCAGAAACGATGCCATCTTGTCCCATTACAAATTACTCCAATACCATACAATTTCCTCATCCTCTCTTTCCTGATCAGCCAAGTATCCATATGGATACAGCTCATTAAATTTAGCCTCAGGGCTTAATGTCCTTTGCCAAAAACCGTTGATGTTTGTCATTATGGTGTGCGTTTCTTTAACCATTCCATCCTCATAAGTGGCTTTGTAATAGAGAATATAGACTTTCTCTTTGAGTGATGGATGATCGAAATATTTTTTATCCACCTTTATGATCTCAAGATCTTTTAGCCGTGTTTTATATCGTGTTTTTTTGTTAAATGGATTCACCGTCAGAGTGATCTCAGTTGTAATAGGATCGGAAGCCCATTTCATTTCTCTGATTCGAAAAGCAGCGTTCGTATAAAGCAACCGAGCATCCACACGTTTATCTTCTTTTAGAAGCTCGATAATTTTCTGATAAGTTTCTCCCGCATCTAAATGTTTGTATGTTTTTCGAGCCTCTTTCCATGGATCAGGTTTAGACTTGCAACCGCTAAATACCAATACTAAACAATACACCGGAATCAAAAGTTTTTTGAACATAGGGATCCTCACTTCACTCTGTTTTTGTGATTTTACTTGTTGATGCTCGACTCCGTGTTGTTGTTTTTTCTTTCACTGTTAATAGTATACACCCCCATACAACAGTGTTTGCGATACTAACTCATAGCCCTCTTGGTCAAAATTATTTAGAACGTTTAAAATGATCTGCTACTTTTTCAAAACTGGATTGTACGAAAGAGGCTGTTTTCATAGCGCCGGCAGTAGCGGCAAAAGCCACACCGGTTGAGATGTCTCGCCCAAAAATCAAAGCCGCTGCAAATTTTGGAATCATGAGTTTCAAAAATCCGGCCACCATCAAAAACGCTACCCCTTTAAACAGACCGCCCCAATCCTCTGCCATCACACCGCTTGAGGCTAACAACATTTCTATTTTCATCATGATAATCATCATCGGCATCCAGAGTGACAAACAAAAGATGTTTTTGAAAAAAGAAGCCACAATGGTTGATCCAATAGGAAACCACGGCCACATTGAAATAATCAACGGAGCCATCACAATGAACAACGCGAAAAGCAATATCATGGCCATACGTAAAATATACACGGTAAGCTGATTGAAAAACGCGGACATACCAAACGCCAACCGCACAAAGGTTGTTTTAAAGTCTCTTCCTAGTGGATTAAAAAACGCGGTTTTCACCACATACCCCATCATTTTAGTTAGTGCCGCGGCATCTTTTTTTACACCATCATAGCCCTTTTCTTCTCCTCCAATAGCTGTGTCTGCATAACCGATAATACTACCTTTGTCACCCTCAAAATGCTCTTCAATCTCTCGTTCAATGGTATCTAAATATTTTTCGGTTACATTATCATCCGCGTTAAGATGTAAGGCTTTGTTGACCGGAAAATAACACAGATATTGAATCGTGTTCATGATGGTGGCGAAATAAGTTAATGTCAGTATGGCTAACATCACATACAACAGATGTTTCCAAAGATGTAGAGTCATGACATCTTCTTGTTTCAACGCCACAAAACGATAACACATTCCCATGAGTACCGATATTGTCATGATACCGTAACTAAATGGCATGAAAGCCTTGTGAAACTTATATATTTCTTCAAAAAATGCTCCAAACGTATTCATTGTATTTTCCTTCCTTTCGTATGTGTTGGTTGTTATTCGACGTTCATGAATTGCATAAGATCTTCCGGTGGCTCATTGTTTCGAGCGTCGTTGTCTTCAAAGATAAACCGTGAGTCTTCGGTTTGGATAATGGCGTAAAACGGCAATCGCCAGCCTCCAATCTCAGGATCCCATTTGACATCCGTCTCAATAATTTCGTATTGAGCCGGTATGGTCATCTCCTCAATAGCTTTGCGTTTGTCCATAAACAATACGGTTTTGCCTTGAGGGGTTTTGGGTTGGATAAGGGTATGTTTACCCCTTGCCCTTCGATGATGCGCAGTGCATCCGGTTGTTAGGATTAAAAGCAATATGACAGTTAAAAGTCTTTGTACCATAAGGCAGCCCTCCGTGTTCCTTTCCACTCAAAGTGAGTCTTTTGTAAAAAGCTTCCCACATCTAACTCAGCTTGAATCTCAATTTTGATATATGTTTCTTTGGGTATCACCAAATAGGGTTTTAAAGCGGCCAGCTCATCTTTCATCATAGTGACCTGATCGTTTGTGCTGGCTGATAACCCTTCCAGAATCGCGTTACGACTGTTGTTTGATAACGTCTCTGTCCCGGTAACTTGGTTGGTTTCGGTTTCCTGCAATGACAGTAACGCGCCAGAGGTGAAGGATGTTAAGGTTTGAAGATAGAATTTTTTACTCACCGGATTGATGAGCATGCCCTGCACGCCCATGCTCTCATCGTGATTCAAGGCTTTCCCTTGAAATGGTATGACCGTACCATCCAACAATCGAATTGTGTCAAAATTAATTTCCGCCCGATCACGGTTTTGACCGGCTGATACTTCGCCAAATATCCGTGCAAATATTGGTAACAACCGCCGTCCTCCATGTTCCACCGGCTGAATCAAAGCCACCTCTACCCGTCCCAACGTATTGTTTGTCACAATATTGTGCATGGTCATACAGGTTAGACGCGTGTACTTTGGTATCACATACGGTGTTTTTAACTTGTCTTTGTTGTCAAATACAATCGGGGAATCATCATTGATGAAGGCCGGAGCCTGTGGTTTGTCATCATAATTTCCTTGAGTCTTTTGAGTTCGCGACGTGTTGGTGTTTTGATTCGGAGATCTTCGTTTTGTTGTTTTCTTTTTTTTGGGTGTCTCCTTGAGCATCTCATCTTGTTTTTTCCGAGCCTGATTCATCAACATATTGGATGATGACTCATCAGATGTGAGATCACTATCAAAATTTGATCGTTCTCTTACTGCATCACGTTCCGTGTTTTTAGCTGCCATTAGCATGATGGATTGATTTTGAGTATCTTCTGTTTTGGGAGCCGGTCGTCCTTTGCGTGCCATCGCAGTTCCTAACTTGGAAAGCAAAGGTAAAGCGACAAGAGCCAACACCATACCCGAAGCTACAAACATCGTAACCGTGGGTTTAAGTTTGTTCTCATCATCCGGTTTGAAAAAATACCCTTTGATTTTACTCCACATGACGCAGTCCTTTTCGTTTGAGTGTTAAAACTTCTTCGCCGGCGTCCGTCATCAGGTGAATGTCAAATAAGGTATCTTGGTTTAACTCACTGTAGCGAAACATCATGACTAACGTTGCTGTTCCGTTGTAAGGAATCAATTGTTTTTTGAGCTGTTTGGTCGCTGGTTTGTACAGTTTCCCGGTCTCTAAATCTTTCAGATACACATAATTGATGTTCTCTTTTTTGATGCGCATAGCCAGCGGTGTGGTATTGGTAATCTCAAGCACACACATAAAATAACGAGGCAGCCGACACACATACGCTTCTTTAATCGTGGCTTTCAAACGCTTGCTTTTTAACACACGATTCGGTTCAAACCGCTTTAAACGACGCTTAATCGCCATATGAGATGGATGCGTTATCCGATCCCAATTGCGTGTCACAAACAACAATTGTGATACCGGTATCGAGGCGTAGCTTTTGTTGTTTTGCACTAGCGGTAACACATCAACCGTGCGATGATGTTCCCCCATTTCCACAAACTCAAACTTAAACATCAAGTACCGATTGGATTGTGTGTACACATACAAGTTCCCCGGATCTTCCATCTTGGGTTTCAATACCAGATCTTTTTTGTCCGCTGATTGATTAATTTGTATCGTGGACATACCGCCATCCGTGTAGACAGAGGATACAGCCTCAGGAAACCGCAACACGGTTACGCGCCCTTTGCTCAACTTAATAATGCCAACTTCTTTTTGGGCGATCATCATATCAGTAAAATTAGCGTCTGATGAATCAATCAACCCCTCATCGGCGTAACCGAAAGACGCTAAAAGACAACACATGACAAGACTAAGCGTTTTGATCGTTAGTGACATTCTTTTTTTCCTTGGGTTCTTCTGTTTGTGCCGAAGCGACAATGGCTTGAAGTTCATCGTTGGTGATATTCAATAGTCTACGTTTCGTGACGGTTAGACCATATGGGTTGTCTTTGTTTGGCGGTGATTCCTCTAACAAAAATTTGTAGCCCACAATACCGGCTGTCGTGACGTTTTTGTCTCTACCCTTACTTTGTTTCACCTCTCTTGTGAAACAATATTTACCGTAAAGTGATACCACAAATGGAGACTTCTTAGTCTCAAGACGAGTCACTTGCCGAAAAAACATTAACCCTGATTTTTCGTTTTTCATTTCTGTTTTTCCGTCTTCTCTGCTCAACCGTTCTTTTTCCCATAGTACGGGATGCATAAATGCTTTAACGCGCTGTAGTGATTCTTCCACATTGTCGTGATTGTAAGACAATAATGAGTTTTCCAAATGTTGCAGCACAAACTCCACATCCTGAATGGTGGCGTGTTTCCATTCGTATGTGGGAACCGCCTTTTTCTCTCCCAGAGGCGTGACCTCAATGAGTTCGCGTTTGTTCGCGAAATAAATCGTGCTGGATATGAGAGCCGCCAGAAACAACATTAAGATAAAGACAAACACACGCAAAAAATTACGTTCAACAGTAATACGTACAAACGCGTCAAGTGATGATGACATTACTCGCTCCTTGGATTATAAAAATAAACAGTGGGTTCTTTGTGAATATCAAGATATTTGAACCCTTTTTCTTCTTCGGTTTGAATTTTGCGAATCACGGTAATAATTCCCTCTTCCTTACCTTCCTCATATCCTTTTTTGTAACCTTTTTTGAAATCTTTGCGATACAAGCCATCAACCATCCATGCCCCCACCGCTCCGGCTAAAGCGGCCGCTTCTTGATGTTTTTTGTAGCGTCGGCTTTGATTCGCCAAGGCCGCTCCTGTCGCTCCTCCAGCCGTTACCAATCCAGCTCTTCGGATTGAACCGCGCGCTAAACATCCCGAAAGGGAAAAACACATCAAAACGCCTATTATTGTTTTTTTAGCTCCAAGGATCACTCATACCTCCTTCGGATATTCCATCCGCTCCGCCACCGGTTGCCGCTATCGCGCTTCCACCGGCAAGCACAGCCAATAAAGCCAAACGATCATCATCATTTTTTTCGTCATCTGATAATGTAGAGGCTCCAAAATAAAGCTCACTACCATCTATGGTGGACACACCGTAGACATCCGGTGTCCTATTTTCCTCTGTATCCAATACATCAATATCTGTCGCGGAAATCTTGAATTGTAAATATTCATCTGAACCCATATAAGAACTGTAATCCGATGTTGTGACGCGCACCAAAAAACGTGTCTCAACATCAGTATGTGTTGAGCTGTCCAAGTCATACTCAAAGGACATACTTAAATCATCCACGCTATCCACACTAATGCTCGCGATATGCGTATCTTGCGTTTCATCAAACGTACCATTCTTATTGTCATCAACATACAGGTTGATAGCATCGATATACGCGTGCCAATCTGTAATCGATGAGGTGTTAGTCAAAGTCATGCTTTGCCATTGAATAGCTGAGGCAACATCACTTTGTATCACCGTCAATGTAAAATCATTGCTAATGTAGCTTGTTTCAGGAGAAATATCAGATTGCGATTCTGGGTAGGTGGTGGCTAAAACGACCTCACCCGTGCTGTATTGTTCCGGAGCGACAAACGTGATTAACCGTCCTAAAGCGGTTCCGGAACTTTGAGGGTCAGCCTCAGCGTCTCCCACCATCACAACCGCCCCGTCAAGCTCCATTCCAAAACGAGCCAGAGCGTTTCCGGTTAAGCTGTCCACATCCACATCATGGGTGATAATATAATTTGTATCCGATGATACGGTAAGATTGACAGTGGTGTTCATAATGGTTCGCGGGGTTGAAAATGTTGTGATTTCTTCATCACCCAACGAATAAGAGCCGCTTGCGTCCACATCCTCCCATAACTTAACATCTGATATCACACCGGATGATACCGCGCTATCGGTTTCAGAATAACGAAACATCAAACTGACAACCTCGCTTTCCGTACTTGGCTCAATACTAAAAGCAAAAGCCGTCATATCGTCTTGATCCTCTTGCACACTGATATCACTCAGCTCAATTTGATCGAGAGTATAATAATAGAACTGTTCATTGATTGTGATACTCTCTGACCATTGCGTGGATGTATCTTCGGCTTGAATTTCCGTATCGTTCACGGTAATAATCGTCTGTTCCGGATCCACCCCCAACCGAATGCTCGCATCAGCGCTTAGTATGGTAGGATCAATAGCAGAAACCACGACAAAATAGAGGTCTTCATCCCCTCCAAGCCCAACATCAACTGTCAAGGTCATGATTTCTGCTATTGAGGAGATCGTCCCAACTTTAGTCTCTCCAAGATCATGAGAACCGGATTCGTTCTCATCAAGATAGATGACAAGATCTCCTAAAGCGTCACTGGCGTCATTTTCTTCGCTCAACCGGAAACCCAATTGAGACAGGGTCGCGTTTGTATCCGGTGTTATGATGAAACTCATAAGAGTTGTATCTTCGGTAGTCTCATCAATAGACGTTGTCGATAAGTTGTTTTGAGAAAGGCTATAGGCATAAGCTGTGTAATACACAGTAATAGTGGTTGACCAAACCGCATCACCGTCTTGCTCGCTAACAGTATTGTCGTTGTATGTCATGATAGAGTTGTCCGGATCAAAGGCTAAACGCAGGGTAAAATCGTCTGTCAGATTTTCCGGATAAACATTGGCCACAACAAGGATACCTACCTCACTCTCAACATCCAAATCAACGTCAAGAGATACGGCTGATACATCCAAACTTTCAATCTCACCAAGTAAGGTCTCATCACCGGTGTATACCCCATCATCAGACGGATCATAATAAACCGCGATAGATTGAATGACATCATCCACATCGTCATCACCGGATGATGTGACGTCAAATCCCAATTGACTCAAGCTCATCGTTGTATCATTACCCAGCGTTAAATCCATTACCGTGACATTCAACGTTGTTTGGCTAAACGCTATGGTATTTAATGTATTTTGAGTCGCCGAGTACAACATCGGCTCTATTGTTAATGATCGTCCGGATAATACCTCATCGGCTGTTTCTGTCGCACTAATACCCGTATCGGTTGACACAAAAACACTTTCATTGCCTCGAATACTCAACGCAACCGTTTCTATTTCACTAATAGCCGAACAATCAATATCCGCCACTACAATAAAATATCGGCTCTCATCATCCGCGCTAAAATCACTCAATGATACGGTATTGGTAGAGGCTAAGGTTTCAATCTCCCCTATCAGGCTGTCCACTCCCTCATCATAAATACCATCTTTTCCCACATCATCATAAATTCTCACAGTACTGATTGCCGCGCTTGTGGATGTCGAGTAAATAATGAGTTGACTACCCGTTAGATCATCATCGGTATTGATATAGCCATGTAACAGAGTATAATCTGTTTCAGCCGTGGAAATGGTATCTGATGAGAGATAAGTGTATCCCATGCTATAGCTATATGTTTTTTGATACACCGTCACACTGTTTGACCATTGTGTGGTTGTGACATCACTTGCTATCGCGTTGCCGTTATACGTCAGTATTGTGCTATCCGGACTTACCCCAAAACGAAACGACCCATCCGCGCTAATCGCTGTGGAGTCAATGTCGGCTATCATCACAAAATAAACATTCTCATTTGCTGATATATTCAGATCCGTGTTTAATGACATCATCGATGATAGGTTTGATAACATCCCAACCAAGGTCTCACCAATATCGTATTGCGCATTTGAATTTTCATCTAGATACACCCGTACATTACTTAGGACACTACTTGCCGATGAGGTATCCGTGTATTGAAACCCTAATTGCATTAATGTCACATCAGCGTCCGGCGTGATGATAAAACTGCTGGTTACAAATTCGGTTTCAGATGTGTCCACACTTGTATCAAATAGACTGTTTTGAGTGATGCTGTATGCTCGTTCCGTATAAGAGAACGTTATAGTCGTGGATGATACGGTATCACCAGTGTCCTCTAAAATTGTATTTTGATTGTAAGAGACTGTACTGTTATCCGGATCAAACCCAAAGCGAATAGTGAAATTTTCCGTTAGCGCGTCCGCATCCACATTACCCACTACCAAAATACGCGCACTGCTATCAATATCTAACTCAATGGTCTCTGTTAGATTGGAAACATCTAAGCTGTCAATGGTGAGAATCTCTGTCTCATCACCATCAACCACCCCATCATCACCGGTATCATGATAGATCTTCACCGATTGAATAATCTCATCCACATCATCATTGCCGGATTGTGTAATGATTAGCCCTAAATCACTCATTGTTGTGCCGCTAAATGCGCTTAATGTCAGATCCATCAACACAACATTCAATGTGGTTTCGCTAAACTCAACTGTGCTTAGTGTGTTTTGCTCAGCCGTGTATGTCATGGGATTTAATGTCAAGGTACGGCCTGAAATGATAGCTGATGATGTATCCGTGGCCGTCACTCCGGTATTGGTTGAAACAAAGAGCGATTCATCCGATTGAATGGTGAGTGTGATCTCATCAGTTTCGGTAATAGCCGAACAATCAACGTCCCCTACCACAATAAAATAACGGGTCTCATCACTTGTCGTAAAATCACTTAATGATATGGTATTAATTGATGAGAGTGTTCCAACTGTTCCGATTAATGTGTCTATTCCCTCATCATAATCACCGTCTTTTGCCACATCATCATAAATTCTCACATTATTGATCGCCACACTCGTTGACGTTGAGTAAATCGTTAATTGATTACCGGTTAGATCATCGTCTGTACTCACATATCCACGCAACAACGGATAATCCGTTTCAACTGTGGAAATCGTGTCCGATGAGAGATAAGCGTATCCCATGCTATAGCTATATGTTTTTTGATACACAGTCACACTGCTTGACCATTGTGTGGTTGTGACATCACTTGCTATCGCGTTGCCGTTATACGTCAGTATTGTGCTATCCGGACTTACCCCAAAACGAAATGATCCATCCGCACTAATCGCTACTGGATCAATGTCGGCTATCATTACAAAATATTTATTTTCTTCGGCTGATATACTGATGCTTGTGCTTAATGACATCGAAGAAGAAAGCGTTGATAATGAACCGACTAACGTCTCGCCAATATCGTATTGCACATTTGAATTTTCATCCAGATACACTCGCACATTACTTACGGCGCTGCTTGCCGATGAGGTATCCGTGTATTGAAACCCTAATTGCATTAATGTCACATCAGCGTCCGGTGTTATCATGAAATGGCTTGTCACAAATTCAGTTTCAGCCTCATTAATATTGGTGTCAAACAAACTGTTTTGAGTAATATTGTAGGTCTGTTCGGTATAGTAAAGCGTTAAGGTGGTTGACCATGATAAATCACCGGTTTCCTCACTAACCGCGTTGGTGTTGTATGTCGCTGTGGTATTATCCGGATCAAAGGCGAAGCGTAACGTAAAATTTTCACTTAGTGATTCAGTGTCCACATCACCAACAATTAAAAGCCTGCCTTCTCCATCTATCTCAACATCAATGGCTTTACTAAATGATGTGGATGACAAACTCGATATTGTCGTAATCTCAACATCAGTATTATCATAATTTCCATCATCATCAAGGTCACGCACCAGACGAACATTTTGAACAATATTGTCAATATTATCGCTTCCGCTCGTGGTCAGTCTTAATCCTAATTGGCTAAAATCAATCGCTTGCGTGGTGATGAGACTTAAATCCATGAGTGTTTTGTTCATCGTCGTAGAGCTAATTGACACAGCACTTAAACTGTTTTGGGACGCGGTATATGTCATAGGTCTCAGCGTTATGGTTTTTCCTGAAATCGTCGTATCTGTTGTGGACTCCACAATATATCCGCTATCATTTGATGTCGCGCTGTCCTCTAAACTATCGGATTCCACACTAAACGTAATGGTGTCTTGTTCTGTTAGTGTTGTGGTATCAACATCAGCAACCACAATAAGGTCTTTAGTGGTGTTGTCTATATCCCAATCAAATGAAAATACGATTGTATCTGAAAGTGTGCTAATGGTTTGCAGAAGTATATCAGACGTATCTTTGCTGTTATTCCCATTTACATCAACATACAAACGCAGATTTGAGATCGCGTTTTTTGTGCTGCTGTTTGAGGCGGAACACAACATACTCTTGGTTGTTAGATTGATATTATCTTCTGTGCTAACCTCTCCGCTCCACATCACCACATCGGACTCTTCACCACTGATCGTCTCTGATGAGAGGTAATTCTGTGACAGTGTATAGGTTGGTAAAGTGTAAGTGTAAGCTTCGGCGTAATTTCCTCCTGTATAGGTTCCACCGGACGGAAAATAGGTCGCGGATGAAATATACCAACGTAAATATTTAGACGCGCTCGCGTTATTTGTAAATTCGTATGTGTAATACTCCCCTGAACTCCAAGACACACCGGATTGGATATCTACAGTCGTCCAGTTACTACCGTCGTTTGATACTTGTATTTGCCATGCTGTGGGATAGCCTTGATTGAAGGCTTGAAACATCAATTTACCAATACGTTTGGATTCGGTAAATTCGTATTGCCACCACGCCGGAACACCTGCTGAACTCCAGCCTGTATAGATAGCCGGACCTCCATTGTCTTCCAACAACTTTTCAGGGGTATAACCACCTCCCGAACTAGACGCTGATGGTGTTCCACCACTAAACGCGTTAATATTACTAATTCCCTCTTTAGCGAAAAGTGGTGAAGAAAATAACAACATCCAAATCAAACACATCCATTTTGTAAATCTGATGTTAGATAACATTCCTGATCGCCTCTTTCGTTTTTAATGTGATTGTCTCAGGCAGGTTCTTTTGATTGACCGTTCGATTCAATATCTTTTGTAGATGTTGAGCTTGTCTCTCAAGCACCCTTCGTTGTTTGGTAAAATGACCACGAAATGATAGAACGTTCAAACTAACTGATATCCCTAATAATAAAAGCAACATAATTCTCAATTTCTCCCCCTTCCATCCTGTTTGTTTTTTCGAAATGTTTCTTCAATTTTTTATCCCCT
>JAAEPI010000039.1 GCA_024232835.1 Cytophagales bacterium | reverse complement strand
CCGAACCCAAGTGATCAGTTCGCGTTTTTGGAGTACACTATGTCTTTAGAATCCATTACCGTCCTTGACATGTCCGGAAGAAATATCACTTCACAAGTATGTCTTAAGAAATTGGGTGATGTCATCCAATTGGATCTATCCTCCTTGCAAAAAGGGCAATACTTGGTTAGGGATGGACATACGGTTTATAGGTTACTAAAGAGGTAATAACACCCTTTTTAGCATCTTTTTTGGCGAAAAATTTCTTCAAGATACTTTTTGGGTTGTTTCATAGACCAGTAACGGCTTTGAATTTCCTATTCCACCGCTAGTGCATTAAGAGGTCGAATCCATTGATTACACGAGAAAATAAATCATGGATTGTCATTCACTAAACCTTATATCTTTGCGGCCATGAGCAATACTCCTGACGGAAACACATTAAAGAACATCGTCTCTCATTGTAAAGAGTACGGCTTTATCTATCCTTCCAGTGATATATATGATGGCCTTGGTGCCACCTATGATTATGGCCCGAATGGAGTAGAATTAAAGAACAACATCAAGAATTATTGGTGGCAAGCCATGGTGCGTATGCACGGAAATATTGTCGGTCTTGATGCGGCTATTTTTATGCATCCAACCACCTGGAAAGCCTCAGGCCATGTTGATGCATTTAATGACCCTTTGATTGACAACAAGGATTCAAAGAAACGCTACCGTGCAGATGTGTTGGTGGAAGAGTACATCGCTAAGGTTGAGGGGAAAATCAAAAAGGAAGTAACAAAAGCGGCAAAACGTTTTGGTGATGCCTTCAATGAAGAAGAGTTTATTCGTACAAATGGTCGTGTGGTAGGCTACAAAGAAAAGATCGCTCAGGTAGAGAAACGTCTGGGATCATCTCTTAGCTCTGGCAACTTAGCCGATGTAAAAGCATTAATTGAGGAATTGGAAATCGCTGATCCCGTGTCTGGTTCTAAAAATTGGACAGATGTTCGTCAGTTCAACTTGATGTTTGGGACAGAGATTGGGTCATTGGCAGAAGGTGCTGACAAAATCTACTTAAGGCCGGAGACTGCACAAGGGATCTTTGTGAATTACCTCAACGTTCAAAAAACCTCTCGACAAAGACTCCCATTTGGAATCGCCCAAATCGGAAAAGCTTTCAGAAATGAGATCATAGCTCGACAATTCATTTTCCGGATGCGAGAGTTTGAGCAAATGGAGATGCAATTTTTTGTGAAACCAGGCACAGAAATGGAATGGTATGAAAGCTGGAAAGAAAAGCGAATCAACTGGCACAAGGCACTTGGCCTGGGCGAGAATAATTATCGCTTTCATGATCATCACAATTTGGCACATTATGCCAACGCAGCAGCAGACATTGAATTTAATTTCCCAATGGGATTCAAGGAACTTGAGGGCATACATTCAAGAACAGACTTTGACTTGAAGGCACACGAAGAGTACTCTGGGAAAAAGCTGCAGTTTTTTGATCCCGAGGACAATGAAAGCTACACACCATACGTAGTAGAAACATCCATTGGTTTGGATCGAATGTTCCTTGCCGTGATGTCGGCGTGCTATACTGAAGAAAAATTGGAAGATGGAAGTGAACGAACGGTTCTACGAATTCCTCCTGCATTGGCTCCAAACAAAGTGGCGATCCTTCCATTGATGAACAAGGATGATCTTCCAGAAAAAGCTAGAGAAATATTAAGCCAGTTAAAATTTGACTTTGCTACTCAATACGATGCGAAAGATGCGATCGGTAAACGATATCGAAGACAAGATGCGATTGGTACGCCGTACTGCGTGACCATCGATCATCAAACTTTGGAAGACGATTCAGTGACTTTTCGTGAGCGCGATAGTATGGCTCAAGAGCGTGTGTCCATCGCAGAGTTGATGCAGACGTTGGAAGAGAAAGTGAGTATGAAGAGATTGCTTTCCTCACTCTAATTAATGGTATACCTCGTACTCCTAGTTGTAATAATTAGCTACTTCTATAATCAAGGTCGGAAGGGTCAAATAGAATATGGAAGCTTCACTTTGAAGCCAACATTCGGCACCTCTAAGGTGAAAGAATATTTGGAAAAATACTTCACATTTTACCAATCTCTTCCTCCAAAGTCTAAGAAAATCTTTGAAAAACGAGTGGCGTATTTCATTTCTTGCAAAGAATTTGTGCCAAGAAAGATGAGCGAAGTTTCATGGGAAATGAAAGCTTTGATTTCAGCCTCAGCGATTCAACTCACCTTTGGTTTCCCGAGAGTGCATCTCAGCTACTTTCAATACATCTTGGTTTATCCAGAGCAATTTTTCAATAGCGCCAACCAGCAATTCCATAAGGGAGAAGTCAATCCACAAGCTAAGACTATCGTGCTTGGATGGAAGCACTTCGTTGAAGGCTATTTATCTAAAGATGGTAGGAATTTGGGTCTTCATGAGATGGCTCATGCCCTGCGATTAGAAAATCGCGTAATGAATCGTGAATACAATTTCTTGGACGAGGATGTGCTGCTTAGTTGGGAATTGCAGGCAACACAGGCCATGAAAGAACTCGCAAATGGAACAGAAGATTTTTTCAGAGATTACGGCGCAACTGATCGGGAAGAGTTTTTTGCAGTGGCCGTGGAAAATTTCTTTGAACGGCCTGTTGAGTTCTCAGAGAAGCATCCTAAACTTTATTCTACACTTAGCAATCTGCTGAGGCAGGATCCGAAATTGCTCATTGGAAAACCCTAAAATAGGTTTCCTAAAATAGGTTTCCTAAAATAGGTTATATATATTTGAGGTGTGAATCCTTTTCCAATTGTAGGTTATCATGATTCAGAATACTTCTGTGATCGGGAGCAAGAAACCAAGGATCTAGTTTCTGCCATAAAGAACAATCGGCCCGTTAACCTAACCAGCATCCGCCGTATCGGGAAGAGTGCCCTCATCAAACACGTCTTTCATCAGCTACCAAAAACCTATCGTTCGATTTTTATTGATCTCGAGGGTACGGATACAAAGCAAGGGTTCATAAAAAAATTCACCAACGAGATCAGCCGTCAGTTGATTACCCTCAACAAAGGCATGCTAAAAAAATTGCTTGATTGGGCCGCAGGTTTCGGAGCATCAATTTCTTTGGATTCGCTAGACGGCTCTCCAAAACTTGAACTTTCGCATAATCAGTCCCCAGCCATTGAGACGTTAGATGGACTCATGCGCCTTATGCAGGAGCATCCCAAATATACTTTTGTCCTAGCTATTGATGAATTTCAGGAAGTCACAAAATACGATACCGCCAATGTAGAGGGCTGGGTTCGTGCCAAAATGCAGGAGTTCCAGAACGTTCGGTTCATTTTTTGCGGAAGTGAGCAGACCCTCATGCAAACCATTTTTGACAACCCATCAAAGCCTTTTTATCAAATCACCCAGCCAATGCATTTGGGATACATTGAGCCGGAAAAATATAAGCCATTTATCCATGATCACTTTGGTGGAAAGGTTAGCCAAGATGATATTTTGGAAATACTAGCTTGGTGTAGAAACTACACCTACTATGTTCAATATTTCTGCAATCATCTTTTTAGCCTAAGGGAATCTGGCGAATACACATCTCTTGAACAGGTAAAACGACTGATATTAGAAAGTCATAAGCACCACTTCCTTGCTCAGAGAAAGTTGATTACACCGATACACTGGAAACTGCTCAAGGCCATTGCTGCGCATCAGGAAATAAAGAATATCACTTCCAAAAACTTCGTGCAAAGGTCAGGAATGGCAGCCACCTCAATACGCCGCTCAGTTCAGGTCCTTTTGGAAAAGGATGTGCTTATGGAAGAAAATGGTGTTATTAAAATTTACAATGTTTTCTTTCAACGATATTTAGAAACGCTCATCTAATGAACTGGAACCACCTTCTCTCCGCTAGACGCTTCAGTGATAAGTCACCAGACATTTCGCACGATAAGAACAGAAGTAGGTTTGAGCAGGACTATGATCGAGTCATATTTTCTCAGCCATTCCGAAAGCTTCAAGACAAAACCCAGGTGTTTCCCTTGCCTGAGGATGACTTTGTTCATACACGATTGACACATAGCCTAGAGGTTTCGAGTGTTGGGCGGTCGCTTGGAAAAAATGCTGGTTTATTCGTTTTGGAAAAATACCCTAAACTGAAAGAGCAATTCTCAGTGCATGAATTTGGAAGTATCGTGGCATCTGCATGCTTAGCTCACGATATTGGCAATCCTCCCTTTGGACATGCTGGTGAAGATGGTATTTCTTCGTTTTTCAATTCCGATGTTGGAAAGGTATTCGAATCAAAGGTCATGAAAGAAGAATGGAAGGACCTCACCACTTTTGAAGGAAACGCTCAAGGATTTCGAATTTTGAACAGCCCCCTCTATAGAGGAACAGAACTTACGTTTGCAACACTGGGTGCATTTACCAAGTATCCTCTTTCTGCATCAGCGAAGAAGGAAAAAGGCAGGAAGAGTCAGAAAAAATTCGGTTATTATCAATCAGGCTCTACGCGATTTGCTGAAATGGCTGAAGCCATGCAACTGCAAGGAGTTGGTGATCAAGTCTGGTGTCGACATCCGTTGGCTTTTCTGGTAGAAGCAGCTGATGATATTTGCTACACGGTCATTGACCTTGAGGATGGATGCAGGCTTGGGTTGATTTCGTTTGAGGTATACAAGGATTTTTTGGCCAAAATTATTGGAGACAATTTCTCAGAAATAAAGCTGGAGAAAGTTCCTTCACTCAACGAGAAACTTGGAATCATGCGCGCCATGGCTATCACGCAACTTGTCACGGAGTGCTCCACAATTTTTCAAGACAAGGAGCCGGGTATATTAAAAGGAGATTTTGATCAGGCCCTTACCGATGGCATTCCATCCGCGAAGATTTTTTCTCAAATATCGAAACTCTCTGTTGAGAAAATCTACCGATCGCGACCCGTCTTGGAAAAAGAAGCGGGCGGTTATGAGGTCATTGCCAAACTGATGGAGGCATTTTGTATGGCTGTTTATCATTCTCGATTCGAAACTCCACAACCAAGACATGAATCCTTGTACCGATTGCTCCCACAGGGGTATCAGTTGGAACTGGAGAAGGAAAGACTTTCTGTTTATGAATCACTTCAGCTAGTTACGGACTATATCAGCAGCCTTACCGATCGGTATGCTGTCAGTCTGTATAAGATCGTTTTTGGGCTATAATTTATAGTTTTTAAATTTTTTAAAAACGTTCAAATACTCTTCAAAAGGTTAGCTTTGCGCCTGCAAAAAAATGTGGAATTCTCTCGCGCATATAATTCTTAAGTACAGACTACTATTGGTGATCCTTCTCGGGATCATTACTGTGTTTATGGCCTATCAGGCTCAGTTTATCAAGTGGTCATACAGTCTTCAAAATATCGTTCCTGATTCGAATAAGGAGATGATCTATTTTAAAAATTTCAAGAAAACGTATGGAGAGGATGGAAACGTTCTCGTTCTGGCTTTTCAGGATAGCTCGGTGTACCAAGTGGAGAATTTCAGAAATCTCAGTTATCTGGTTAGAGAACTTGAGAAATTGGATGGAGTAGATGCGGTGCTCGGGCTACCAAACCTTCAAATTCTCTCAAAAAATACTCAGGAAAAGAAATTCGATTTCAAGCCTCTCTTTGGGGATATCCCCTCGGAACAAACCGCGCTTGATAGTTTACTACAAATTGCAAGAGATCAGCGACTTTATAGCGGCCAATTGAGTAATCCGGAGAATGGGGCTAGTCTCTTAGTGGTCAGCATCAGTGCTAAAGTTCTTAATTCCAAATCTCGGGATGTCACCGTTCCTGATATCATTCGAGCGGCTGAGGCATTCGAAAAGGCCTCAAAAATTGATCTGAAATACTCGGGGCTCCCTTTTGTTCGGTATGTCAATCGCACGAAGGTAAAAGCTGAGCTGAATTTATTTCTGATCATTTCTGTACTGATCACTGGGGTAATATTATTCCTCTTTTTCCGATCCTTCAAGGCCGTAATTTTCCCGCTGATTATTATTGGTGTGGTGGTAGTATGGGTTCTTGGTACTATTTCCCTTTTTGGTTTTGAGATCACATTACTGACGGGTCTAATTCCACCAATTATTGTCGTTATTGGTATTCCTAATAGCGTATATATGCTCAACAAATATCACAATGAGTACATGACTCATGGTGATAAAAAGAAAGCCCTAACACAGATTATCCGTAAAATCGGGATTGTAACATTCATTACCAACATGACCACTGCGGTCGGTTTTTTTGTGCTTATTTCTACAAGCATTCAAGTACTCGTTGAATTCGGGACCGTGGCTGGAATTAATATTCTAGCCACTTTTGTAGTTAGCATCATCCTCATTCCGGTTGCCTTTTCATATGTGGATCCTCCAAGTCCAAAGCACTTAAAACATCTCAAGTTTCGACTATTAAATGGGGTACTTTCAGGTTTAGATGTTGCAGTTCATCGACATAAAACAATCATTTTTATATTAACTGCTCTGGTAATAGGTGCTTCATTACATGGTGCTTCTAATATTAAAGCTGTCTCGTATATGCTAGATGACTTACCTGCCAAAAGTGAGCTAAGGCAAGACATGGAATTTCTGGAAAGTAATTTCGGCGGAATCATGCCACTGGAAATTATTGTTGATACTGGCCAAAAGAAAGGGGTTCAGAATTTGAATAATTTACGAAAAATAGGAGCGCTGGAAACATTCCTTGATTCCATCGAATATATGTCAATCCCCATCTCCCCACTAAGTTTCGTTAAAGCAAGCAGGCAAGCGTATTACAACGGACGATCAGGTTTTTATGGATTACCGACTGCAAGGGATCGCGCATTTATACTACGATACTTACAGGGGAATGAAGAATCTGCAGACTTGATAAGTGCGTTTGTAGATAGCACTGGGCAATACGTTCGTGTATCGGTGAAAATGGCCGATATAGGCTCAGTAAAAATGGACTCACTAGTTCATGGTATTATAAAACCAAAAATAAGCTCGCTATTTGAAGGCACCAATCTGGCGGCAGAGGTAACGGGTACCACATACATCTACATCAAAGGGAATGAATATCTGATACGGAACCTTATCACATCCATGATCATGGCGTTTTTCATCATAGCCATAATCATGGGAGCTCTTTTTAGAAACGGGAAGATGCTGCTAATTTCAATTATTCCGAATGTCATCCCCTTAATGATTACCGCTGGAATTATGGGCTATTTTGGCATACCTCTCAAACCAAGTACAGCGCTTATTTTTAGCATTGCTTTTGGAATATCGGTTGATAATTCCATTCACTTCTTAGCGAAATACAGACAAGAACTATTCGCCAATAATTTCAATGTGGACATTGCCGTGAGCAACAGTTTGAAAGAAACCGGAGCGAGTATTATTTACACGTCGATTATTCTCTTTTTTGGATTCGTCATTTTTGCAGCATCCGAATTTGGAGGGACCGTGAACCTCGGAAAACTCACTTCCATCACATTACTCTTCGCAATGTTTGCCAATCTGGCTGTGCTCCCTGCGTTGCTTCTTCAATTTGATAGTGGGAAAAGGAATAAAGATTCTCATCCATTGATTGAAAGGTATGAGGAATCGTCTGAGGGTGCTAATGACGATAAAATCTAACCTCAAATCGATTTGGACACAACCAAAAAATATCCTGAATACAAACAGGTAAGCTATCCTGACTTAGCTAGAGAGGTTCTACAATTCTGGAAGGAAGAGAAAATTTTCAAAAAGTCAATGTCGCTTCGCGAAGGAGCAGAGTCATTCACATTTTATGAGGGGCCTCCTTCTGCAAATGGCTCACCCGGCATCCATCATGTAATGGCTCGGGCAGTCAAGGATATCTTCTGTCGATTTAAAACACTTAGTGGTTATCGGGTAAATAGAAAAGGAGGATGGGATACACACGGCCTTCCTGTGGAATTGCAAGTGGAAAAAGAACTAGGCATTACAAAAGAAGATATTGGGAAAGCAATCTCGATTGAGGATTACAATACAAAGTGCAAGGAAGCCGTCATGCGCTTCAAAGGGGAATGGGATGACCTCACTGAGCAGATAGGCTACTGGGTAGATCTTGATGATCCTTACATCACCTTCGATAGGAATTACATGGAATCCTTGTGGTGGCTGCTGAAGCAACTACATGAAAAAGGATTGCTATACAAAGGGTACACTGTTCAACCCTATTCGCCAGCCGCTGGCACAGGACTCAGTTCACATGAACTGAATCAGCCGGGTACCTATCGAGATGTGAAAGACACTTCCGTGGTGGCTCAATTTGAAGTGAAAAGAAACTCTACTTCTTCATTCCTTTTTGATCAAGAAGATGAGGATGTGCGCATCCTCGCCTGGACAACCACCCCTTGGACATTACCTGCCAATTGTGCACTGGCAATCGGTGCTAAAATTACGTACGCAAAGGTCAAAACCTTCAATCCCTATACCTTCAAGTCGGTTTCAGTAATACTAGCCAAGGATCTCGTAGGGCGCTTTTTCTCAGAAAAGAATGGGAAAATAAGACTCGAAGATTACAGGGAGGGAGACAAGCAAATCCCATTTGATGAGGTTCAAGAATTTTCAGGGAAAGAGTTGGTAGATGTGCGTTATCATCAACTAATGCCTTATGTGACGAACGAGGAATTAGAAGAGAAAGCTTTCAGAGTGATCCCCGGAGATTTTGTTTCGACAGAAGACGGAACCGGAGTAGTTCACACCGCATCAGTTTTTGGAGCAGATGATTTTAGAGTGACCCAGCAAGCTGGTGTCCCTTCCGTGATGGTAAAGGACGAAAACGATAAGGATATTCCGATTGTAGACAAACAAGGTAGATTCGTCAGTGAAGTAACTGACTTTGCCGGGCGTTTCGTCAAAGAAGAATATTATGATCAGGCTACCCGAGAAACAACAGATTTTAAGCCGACCGATGTACTTATTGCCATCAAACTGAAGGAAGACAATAAAGCTTTCAAAGTAGAAAAATACGAGCACTCCTATCCGCATTGCTGGCGAACAGACAAACCGGTTTTGTATTACCCACTTGATTCCTGGTTTATCAAAACAACGGCAGTTAAAGACCGATTAATAGAGTTGAACAAAACAATTAACTGGAAGCCGGAATCAACTGGCACAGGGCGATTTGGTAATTGGCTGGAAAACCTTGTTGATTGGAATCTGAGTCGCTCAAGATATTGGGGCACACCTCTTCCAATTTGGGTGACCGAAGATCGGCAAGAATTGAAATGCATTGGCAGCTTTGCCGAACTGCAGACAGAAGTTCAGAAAGCGAAAGAGGTAGGGTTCATGCAAGAGCTACTTCCTGACGATTTTGACCTGCATCGTCCTTATGTGGATGACGTATTTCTGGTTAGTGACACAGGTCAGCGTATGACCAGAGAACTGGATCTTATAGATGTGTGGTTCGACTCTGGTGCCATGCCCTATGCTCAGTGGCATCATCCTTTTGAAAACAACGAAACTTTTGAAAACAACTATCCGGCAGACTTAATCGCTGAAGGCGTGGATCAAACACGTGGTTGGTTTTTCACTTTGCATGCCATTGCCACTCTACTTTTTGATCAGGAAGCATTCAAGAATGTAATTGCCAATGGATTTGTGCTTGACAAGAATGGCAACAAAATGTCAAAGCGATTGGGCAATGCGGTCAACCCATTCGAAACGATTGATAAATACGGTCCGGACGCAGTACGTTGGTACATGATCTCCAATGCCAATCCTTGGGACAATCTGAAATTCAATATTGAAGGGGTTGCTGAAGTCCAGCGAAAGTTTTTTGGTACGCTGACCAACACGTATTCTTTCTTCGCACTATATGCCAACTTGGATAAGTTCTCAATGGATGAAATGAATGTAATCCCAGTGGCAGAACGTTCCCGTTTTGATCGTTGGATTTTGTCTGAACTCCAGGTACTTATTAGGGAGGTGACTGACAATTTCAATTCGTATGAGCCAACTAGAGCGGCTAGAGCCATTCAAGAATTTGTCAATGACCAACTGTCAAATTGGTACATCCGATTGTCACGTAAGCGATTCTGGAAAAGTGAAATGAACGCTGATAAGCAAGCTGCTTATGAGACCCTTTACGAATGCCTGATGGTTACCACTCAATTGATGAGTCCGATTGCCCCCTTCTATGCCGACTGGCTTTACCGAAATCTTAGTGACGGAATTAGAGAATCGGCTATAAAAAATAATACCCCATTGCGGTACGAATCCGTACATCATACGGAGTTAATAAAGCCTGCTGAAAATTTGATCGATAAGGAACTGAGTAAGTCCATGCACATGGCTCAAAACATTTCCTCGTTGATTCATTCGCTACGTAGAAAGGAAAAAATAAAGGTCAGGCAACCGCTTCATAAAATCTTGATCCCAATTTTGAAAAAGCAGGATCGACCGAGCATCGAGGCTGTTGAAGAATTGATCCTTTCGGAAATCAACGTGAAAGAAATTGAATATGTGGACGATGCTTCTGGAATCTTAGTGAAGAAGATCAAACCCAATTTCAGAAAGCTTGGTCAGGAGCATGGCTCAAATATGAAGGCACTTGCCCTACTTATTAATGGATTTGGAACTGACGAGATTCGGATAATAGAGACGGAAAAAAAGTTAGACGTTCTGCTGGAAGGAGAAACTATATCACTCACATTGGAAGATGTGGAGATAATAACAGAGGATATTCCTGGATGGTTGGTCGCTTCAGAAGGTGGGTTGACGGTAGCACTCGATATCTCACTAACAGACGTTCTGAAAAAAGAAGGCCTTAGTCGTGACGTGGTTAACCGAGTACAGAATATGCGTAAAGATCAGGGAATGGAGGTGCAAGACAAGATCGCGATTACTTATTCGACAGAAAATGAAATGCTGAAATTAGCAATTGTTGAATTTGCTAATTACATCAAGATAGAAACACAAGCACTCCAAATTGGAGAAGGGTTTGGAGATACAGAGTTGGACATTGATGGTGTCAGCTTGAAGGTTAAAATCGAAGTTGTATGACTAATTAACACCACTGAGGACACGGAGATCACAGAGAACTTGTTTTGATGTTTTTTGTGATGATTCAAAATGCCTGACCCAATAGAAGATTACGAGGAAGGTTTGTTCTTGTTTTTGACAATGAATTGTAAAATCGAAAACGTCTAAGAACAACGAAATCCTCAGTGTTCTCTGTGAGCTCTGCGGTAAATGAAAGAAACATGAAAAATAGCGTACTCAAATATTTCCTGATAAGTCTCGGAGTAATCATTTTGGATCACGTGGTGAAGCTCCTTGTTCACTTCAACATGATCAAAGGCTCTGCTGGTCAAATCAAGATTTTCGGTGATTGGTTCAAACTTCATTATCTCACCAATCCAGGAATGGCTTTTGGAATGGAGCTTCCTTTCGAAAATAGTAAAATCGTGCTTACCGTTTTTCGAATCATCGCTATGGTAGCGATTGGATATTACCTCTATTATTTACACCAAAGACAAGCTCCGAAGGGACTATTAGTCTGCATTGGTTTAATCTTGGGAGGTGCAATAGGTAATCTTATCGATAGTGTTTTTTATGGGGTTTTCTTAGATAATGCACCCTTTGATGCTCCATTTCCATGGTTCTATGGACAGGTTGTGGATATGTTTTATATAGATATTTGGGAAGGATATTTACCCGATTGGATCCCATTATTGGGAGGCGATCATATGGCGCTGTGGCCAGTGTTCAACATTGCAGATTCATCCATATTCGTTTCGATTATTTTCATGCTTCTTTTCCAGAAGAGATATTTTAAAAAGGAAGAATCGCTTGAAACAAATATCCCTATTGAATAAATAGGGTCTGCTGAGAAAGTAGAAAATGGTTGTCACAATTGATTAGGAGGGTGAAAATCTAGATTTTGAGTATCTTAAGTGCACGATAAATCGAAGAATACCATGAAAGAGCATGCACCTTCCCCTGCGTAGGTAAGTGATCGACAACTGACTATTGAGGAATTTGAGACTCCATTCCATCGCAATCTGGATTCAGAGAACCGCTGGGTTGTTATGGCCCGTCAGATTCCTTGGGATGAACTATCTCAAATTTACCTAAAACATTTTCCACGCAAGGCAACAGGCCACCCTGCTTTGAGTCCCCGTGTAGTCATTGGTGCGGTGATCATCAAACACATGTGTAATCTGGATGATCGGGAGACCATAAGCCAGATCAGTGAAAACATGTATATGCAGTACTTTCTGGGCTATAGTAGTTTCACATCGGCCAATCCTTTTGATCCCTAAAAACGTACAGTACCATAAGGAGAAAATGAAGTAAAGTGCCGGCCATGACAAACAGGTGCCAGATGAAATGAGAGAATCTCATGCGTGTATCGATTATGTAAAAGGCAATTCCAATTGTATAGGCAAACATACCTGATGCCAGGAGCCAAAAAGCTGGATCTGGTAATGCTGCTTTTACTACATTGATTTTGAAGAGGATGAGCCAACCCATGAAAGCATAAAGTGCCGTAGATAGTATCCTGAATTGATCGATGTAAAAAACTTTGAAGAAAATTCCAGATACTGCCATGCCCCATTGGATGCCGAAAAAGACCCACCCCGTCACTCCTCCAATGGAGATAAGCAAAATTGGCGTATAAGTACCAGCGATTAGTAGATAGATTCCACAATGATCCAGAATATTGAAAACTCTTTTTGCTGGCTCATGAGTTAAGCCGTGATACAGCGTAGAAAATGTGTAAAGTGAAACTAAACTTAGCCCATAGAAAAGGGCACTAAAAAGACTCCAATCCTCTTCGCTTTTCGTACCAAAAACCAAGAGCACAACAAATCCACCGATCGCACATAGAGCCGTGATTCCATGGGAAATTGAGTTGGCGATTTCTTCGCCGGTTGATTGTTTTTTTTCCTTGTTAGTTAGTGTCAATTTCCAGAACTGATTAGTGAACCCTTGTTCAGTAAAAATAAAAAAGTCTCCGAGGAATACCCCGAAGACTTCTTGTTGAAGGTCTGTGAGACACAAACCTTGGCTTTAGTTGCCTTATTTCTTCTTGTACTTTTTGTTGAATTTCTCCACTCGACCTGCTGTATCCACAAACATTTTCTTGCCAGTGTAGAACGGGTGAGAGGCTGAACTAACTTCAATCTTGATCAATGGATATTCGTTTCCATCTTCCCATTTGATGGTTTCTTCAGAAGTCATAGTAGACTTGGTGAGAAATTTGAAATCACTAGATGTGTCCAAAAAAACAACTTCTTTATAATTCGGGTGTATTCCTGCCTTCATGTCTTTAAAATCAGTTTCCTAAAAAGGGATGCAAAGATAGATATAATTTTATGTAAATCAAGTGGTTCACTCTAGATTTGGGAATCGTGAAAAGTGCTTTGCCTCATATTTTTCTTTTGGGTGTCCACTTCGGCTTCTGCCAAAGTGCAGATTATCCAGTTAATCACCCTGCCTATACCATCTCAGATTATTGGGCAGCCAATGGGGGCACCAATTTTTTTACCAAATTCAAACCCTATTCGCGAAGTAAGACTATCGAGCTTTTGAAAGGGCAGCAGGTAAATGCTGGAGTTCAGGGTTTCAACACGAATTATCTATTTCAGGATTCTCGAGAGTGGTCTGGTGATAGCAGCAAGAGCCAAAAATCAGCGGGTCGGTTTTATGAATATCCTGCCGATTTGTATTCAGCGAAAACAAAGGGATTCGATTTGCACGTAAACCCTGTGGTGCATCTTCGGGTAGGGAAGGATTCTCGTTCGAGCGCTAGACTTTATGAGAACAATCGAGGGATAGAACTTCGTGCCCAGATCGACGATAAGATAGCCGTATACACCATGTTGTCTGAGAATCAGACACAGTTTCCTGTTTATGTGAATGATGTGCGTGATAGCATTGGATCCATTCCACAAGAAGGATTTTGGAAGCTCTTTGGAAAAACAGGCTCGGATTTTTTCCGTGCAGAAGGCTATGTCGATGTGGGTGTGACGGATCATGTGTCCATTCAAATGGGATATGGGCGCCACTTTGTAGGTGATGGTCAGCGATCCTTGATTCTGTCAGATTTTGGAAGCAGATATCCCTACATCCGAATTGAGACGGAAGTTTGGCGAATCAAGTACACGAACTTATTTGCCCAGCTTATTGGACAGGCGAATTTCAGCTCAACTGGAACGCTTGGTAGCTCAGAGTTTCCACAGAAGTTCATGACCATGCATCATCTGGATATCAATGTCACAGACAATCTAAATATAGGGCTGTTTGAGTCGGTGATTTTTGGTGAGCCAGATTCGCTTGGAGGTGGGGTGAAGCTTCAATATCTAAATCCAATTATTTTCTATCGGGCACTTGAGCAGCAAGATGGTAGCCCCGACAATGTGATTCTCGGCGTGGATTTCAACTGGCATCTCTGGAATCGATTGACATTATATGGGCAATTAGTCATTGATGAAATGGTCATAAAGGAAGTGTTCAACAATCAGGGTTGGTGGGGAAATAAACAAGGGGTGCAGCTAGGAGCTAAATATTTTGATGCTTTTGGTGTTGGGAATTTGATGCTACAAGGAGAGTTCAATGGCGTAAGGCCATACACCTATTCACATGTGGATGGATTTACCAATTACTCACACTACAATCTGCCGCTGGCACACCCACTTGGGGCCAATTTCGAAGAGGTTATTGGGAAAGTGGATTTCCAACCATTTGAAAAGTGGAGATTTCAGGCAGTCGGTGTGTTTGCCAAGTTTGGTGATGATTTGAAAGGCCGTAATTATGGGCGAGATATTCTAAGATCATATCTTGATCGTGATCTAAATGGCAATAGCTTACCTGATGATGACTATGGAAATGACTTCTTGCAAGGAGCACGAGGTTCGCTAGTCATGTTGAATCTACGAACCACGTATCATTGGAAACACAACCTATTTGTAGATGGAGATTTTATTCTACGTGAGGAAAAAGGACAAAGAGCATCACAATCGACTATTTTTGGGCTGTCGTTT
>JAAEPI010000038.1 GCA_024232835.1 Cytophagales bacterium | reverse complement strand
TCCTGGATTCATCGTAAAAATTTGCCGCTGCGATACATATTTCGGTTTTATCTCCAGATTTTGTAGCTCTTTGTTCGACGTCCTCTTCTCGCCCCAAGTAAAGTAAACATTCCACCGCTTTTCCTTCTGCTCTGTCCTTGTAGTGAAACCAGCGTTCCGATACCAGCTGCCACCATTGTAGTGCTTTTCCCCATTGTTGTGAGTTATGATAAAAATTGGCTCCAGCTATGATTACTTCCGCTGGGCTTTTTGGGTTCTCAATCTTTTTTTCTGCTTCTTCAATTCGACCCAGGCTCAGCAAACAAACCAAGATATTTCCTTCGACCGTATTGTGATACTCTGGGAAACGTTCTTTGATCTGTTGCCACCAAACTAGTGCACTCTCCCAGTTTTTAGCTTCCTTGAAGAAATTGGCCGCGGTTATAAGCACTTCGATGGATGCTTGCTCGCCTTTGGCTCTTGTTTCCACCTTTTCAAATTGACCTAATTGAAGTAAACATCGAATCACATTTGATTGGGTTGACACAGTATATATATTTGAAGTAGTATCAATTCGTTCATACATCGAAAGTGCACGGGACCAATTCTCCGATTCAATGTGGTGATCGGCCAATGCAGCAAGTACTCCTGCGGGAGCCTCCGCATCAAGTGCTATTTGCTCAATTTCATCCTGATGGCCTGAAGCCAGCTTACAGGAGTAGATATTTTTGTCCGCGATATCCTTGTGGTCCTCGGATCTATTTTTTATTCTTTCC
>JAAEPI010000037.1 GCA_024232835.1 Cytophagales bacterium | reverse complement strand
TTATACTGTATTAAGTAAATTATCAATCAAGGACAACCTCCCCATCTCCTCAAAAGCCATAAGCCTTGAGCAGAAATCACTGAACTCTGCGAAAAGTTTACGCAGTTTTTTAATATTGAGAGGTGATTTTCAACGGTTCTGACAAAAATTACTAAATAAATTTTCTTCATAGGTTCCATCCATGCTTTTGCTTAGTGATCCTAGCAGACATTCCTCCATTCTCCATTCCCACTCCACAAATCTAATGATTTCACAGTTGCAACCACTGTCACGAATCTGTACGTTCGGTGTATTTTGATTCATTTTGTATGATTCCGATGATCAGTTTGGCTTGGCAAATAAGGTACATTAGGTATTACTGCGAGTGTGACTAATGCTTTTTGAGGAAGTGACTATGTAGATGTTCGGAATGCGCTATTGGGGGGAAAAGCAGTTGAATTTTCTATGAGGTCGCGGGGGCGGAAATAACGCATTAGAGATTAGACCCCTCTTCCTCAGATGA
>JAAEPI010000036.1 GCA_024232835.1 Cytophagales bacterium | reverse complement strand
CTCATATGTGAGGGGTGTGCGAGTGGTTGTCTAGGATGGAAGAATGCACGCCGTAGATTCGAATGATATTGCCTTCAAATTAGCCGGTATGATGGCTTTCAAACAAGCGTTTGTTCAGGCTAAACCAAAATTGCTGGAACCGCTCAATAATATGGAAGTTCTCGTGCCTGAAGAATTAATGGGCGAAGTGATGACTGATTTACAAACCAGAAGATCAATTATTTCCGGCATTGAAGCAAAAGGCCAGTATCAGGTAATTAAAGCCAAGACTCCATTAGTAGAGCTTGACAGGTACACAAATGCTCTTCGATCGATAACAAAAGGCAGAGCAAGCTTTCATAGTAAGTTCTCTGAATATGCGCCCGTACCTCACGAACTGCAGGAAGAGCTTATCACAGCCTATAAAAATAGCGAAGACAAGGAATTGCATTAAGTGAATCTCGATTCTATCTAGGTTACCATATCTATTGATCACCCTCTTCAGATGGAGCTAAAACAAACGACCCAAAGCCCTGATTACCTAATATTTCTCGCAAACCATAAATGGAATTGGTCAGTTGTTCATTGTTAGATTCTTTTGCCTTACTATCGATTGTGGACAAAATACTCGTTAAATCACTATCCAGCTGAACCTTGAAACGATCAGTTTTAGATTTAAGGAACTCGTCGTAAGACAAAGTCATATATAACTCATCAACAAAATGAGATAGAATTTTAAATGAAATTTCATTTCCCTGCAATCCATCCACTATTTCTTTGGCAGTGAGTTTTAAGTGCCTTCGCAATTCCAATTCGTACAACCGACTCAATTGTTCCTCTTCTTCCTTATCATCAAAAGAAAAATTTGCTTTCATGGGCAACAGCTCTGTATAAATTACAGGGTAGTCTTCGGTTTTAGCAAAGCTATTAACCAGTGATTTGTAGGATACTTTGAAAAGATCATAGTGACCAGATGAATAGAGTGTTTTAGTCACGTGAATCATTCCTCTCATCTTTACAGAATCATTGATTTCCTCATGCTTCAAGAAATAATCTACATCGTACTCCAATAGTTCTGCCCAGTTAGCTGGGGTGAATTCATTAATTAAGGTATCCATTGCATGACTAATATCGCCTCCCTCTGCTGCATAAGAATCCAGCATCAATTCAAAGGCTATCGCTTCATGCCCCGCATCGGTTTTCTGAGCGCGCCTCCATTCACTTGTTTTTTCTCTAGCTATTTCCAGAATTCCTAACTCAGGATAGAAGGTTAAATTAAGAACAGCAAGAATTCCGAAAAGAGAAAATAGACTTATAAATATCATTAACATCAATTTCATCATCTTCCCAGCCGAGAGTAATTTGACGTTCTTAGAGGAATAATTGACTTTATTGTCTTCAGTTGATCCCATGATTGTAGGTTATTTGGTTAGTTAGTATTCTATAAAGCTAATGTATTGTTAAGTCATTCTTATTAATTGACTAAAACAAGCCGAAATTGAGACTGGTTATATAGCTCGCCACTAATTGCTTTGATGCATTAACTGGTCGATTCTCTAAGTACTGGATTTTTTATTTAACTCTTTTTGAAGTGCATCCAGCTTGTGATGAAGCTTTGAGTTCTCTTGCTTTACAAAATCCTTGATATTCTGCTCTTCTTCTTGAAGTTCTTTTAGTCTGATTTCGTTCATTGTGTTAACTACAATAGCAATAAAAATATTTAAGGTGGTGTATAGTACTCCCCAAAGGTCAGACCACTTGCTGTGTATGTTAAGATAGTATTTTCATTCTTTAAGCAGCCATTT
>JAAEPI010000035.1 GCA_024232835.1 Cytophagales bacterium | reverse complement strand
GCCAATGAATGAATGGGGGGCATGAAACAGTCCGACTGATCCATGATATTCTTTTGGGGATTACTGCTTTCGGATTGGGAAATTTGACGGATCCACGAGAGAGACAAGGGCAGCTAGCGGGATCCTCCAGGACCCGTATTCATAAACTTGAGGATAGGGATAGAAATCCCCATCTCTATCCCTATCCCTATCCGCGAGTTGGTTTTCGTATTCATAAAGTTATCCTCTTATCCTTATCCCTATCTTTTAGCCTCTTATCCGCTAGCCTGCTATGGAGGAGGCTAACTCCACCTATCCGCAACTTTCGAATAGTCATTTTCGCCTTTTATGGGCAGTTCCTCCGATCGATACAAATATTTTATCAAACTACAAAGCATTATCTTTATTTTGACAGGCAACTTTTCGAACTTCGGCTAACCACATTGGAGAAGCAATTCAAAATACGAAATGAATGCCGTCTTCACCATTATTAGCAATAAAACTTGCAGTTTTTTCCCAAAATAGAGACATGGATATAACGACGAGAAACGCAATCATCCAAAAGCCGGAATCGCTTCTATAGAGAGAAAATCGATTTCATTATGATTGTCTTGTTTCGATTCTTCTGCGGAAGAGTCATGTACATAGTGTCGTTGTGTAGTGTACCCAAGTTAGGTAAATTACGTATCGCGGGTGGCATTTCTAAACTTCGATTGATGTGTTTGACTCGAATAGAATCACTTTGTCTGACTACCTTTGCCATCGTCACGTTTTATTTTCGCAAAACTCGAAACATCATCGTTTTGTTGCAGAAACTGGCTAATCTTCAACAAGAAGTCGCGTAGAATTGAGGATAGAGATAGGGCTAGCGCTATCCCTATCCTCAACTTTTTTATGAATACCGAAAAAGATAGGGATAGAGATGCGGATAGCGCTAGCCCTATCCCTATCTTCTATCCCTATCTTTTAGCCCTATCTTTTTGTCAAATTTATGAATACGGGTCCTGGCGCCATATTCATAAACCACTATCCTTAGCTTTTTCAGTTGGGGATAGGCGTCTCCCATTCGTGCTGGGATTGGTCAATCGCCATGAAACTTTGCACGGTGTAGAACAAGCAAGAGAGCAATCATTGTGCGAAGTTTCGTAGCGATTGGAAAATACCAGCACGAATGGGAGTCGCTTAAAAAAAAAAAAAAAAG
>JAAEPI010000034.1 GCA_024232835.1 Cytophagales bacterium | reverse complement strand
GTGTGAATCCGTTCGTCTTTGGTAAAACTCAAAAGGTTCATGACTATATCGGCAGGGTGTACAAGGTGATGATCTTTGGTACATGGATTTCAATAAGTATTTATTCGTTCTTCCCAAGCCAGTACCAATACGTACTTCCCATCTGGTACTTAGAGACTGAAATCATGCAGCTCATTGGCGTGAGCCTATTGATCGTGTCCTTCATCTGGACCAGCATTGGACAATACCAAATGTCAAAATCCTGGCGAATTGGGATTAACTATGATGAGAAAACGGAGTTAGTCAATAATGGGCTCTTTAAGTATTCGCGAAACCCAATTTTCCTTGGTGTACTTGTTTCCTACTTGGGTACGTTTTTGATCATCCCAAATATGCTAAGTTTTTCCTTGATGCTGTTAACCTTTGTCACCATCCAAATTCAAGTGAGGTTAGAAGAGGAGTATTTGACTTCTGTGCATGGTCGAACCTATTTGGGGTATCAGCTACGGGTGAGGAGATGGTTTTAAAATTCCCAACGATAGCTCAGATTTGGAAAGAAGCTAAGTTGTTTCTCTGAGATGACGGTACCTGTGAATTCGCTATAATAACGATCAAATTCATTGCTTACAGCCGTAACATTTTGCACATTGATTGACAATACCTGAGAAGAGTTTCCCTTATTTTTTCGATAGTCAATACCAATATCGAACCGATAGTAATTTGTCAAGAGGAGTTCGAAATTCCTTTCAAAATTGTAGACATTATAACCTTCAGCAATTGAAGACGTCAGATCAACCGGTGCTTGTCGTTTGCCACCGGCAAAAATAAATTTTCCATTGAGGCCAAGTGTGTTGTTGCCTGTTCTCCCAACCTTAAATTCTTTACCTCCAATAATGTTGAATACGAATCCACCATTGAATCTGGTATCTCGTTTAACGCCATCAGAACCTCTGTACTTTGATTCATACAACGAGGCTGTTGTAAGAAAGTAGTAATTGTTGGTAAAGAATTTTTCAAGGGTCAATTCAAGTCCATAGTTTTTGCCCTTTCCATCATTTGCTAGCTCATCATCTGTGAACCCTTCATATGTATTGAGTGCTGAGAAAGTGAGGTTATAATCTTGTGATGACGTGTCGTTGGGCCATACCGGTACATCATATAAATGTTGATAGTAGGCCTCAGCTTTAAATCGAAGATTTTGGTTCAGCTGTTTTTCGAAACCAAGGACAAAATGAGCTGCTCTTGTGAACCCCAAGTCCTTATTCATTTGTTCGAACGAACCGTCTTCCATCTCTTGCCTGGCTGAATATAGGGCTGTTGTTTCTTTTCTACTATGCATTCCTGCTCCACCAGTTAAATATTGTCGACCCAATTTTAGCCGGAAGCCTAATCTCGGTTCCACATACGATTTGTTGTTCAAGGTGAAATGGGATGTATGAATGCCAGTATTTATTGTAAGATTTTCAGTAGGACGAGTTTGCCAATTAACATACCCTTGAATGAATCCTGCATGTCCCTCATCATCAACATCATTTATAAACCTATCCTCCGAGGTAATCCAATGTTGATCATACAAATCATAACCCAACCTTGAATAGATGCCACCAACTCTGAGCGTATGTCGTGCATTGAATTTATGGTTAACGAAAGATGAAAATCGAATTGCTGATTCATATATATCCTCTTTTTCAATCACCAATTGCCGCAACGAATCGTACAAATTCTCATTTGTTGAAATGGACGCTGACAATACCGATTCAATAAAAGTATTCTCGTTGAAAAAGTAGACATTGGTAACTCCGGCTACTCCCATATTTCGGAGTTCGTCCTCATATAATGTTTCACCAAGTTCAAGATCAGGCCGGAAGGTATACGTGTTTCGACCACCCAATCCCCAGATTGAGAAGGATCCTGCTTTTTCTGTTGGCAAGTGCACTTTGAATGAAACGTCCTGAAAGGTAATTTTTTCCTGATCGCTCAATATATTCAAGCCAATATTTTCTAAAAGAGCTAATGTTGAATATCGATAATTCACGAGGTACGTAGATTTTATTTCTTTGTTAATCGGCCCCTCAGATGAAACAGCTACTCCCAATAAACCAGCCTGAATGGTGTGTTCCGATTTTTCATAATTACCCTTTCGGAGTTTCAGATCGAATATTCCCGATGTGGCATTACCATATTGGGGGGTGAATGCACCAGTAAAGAAATCGCTATTGGATAGCATGTTAGAACTCAGCATACTGATACCACCAGCAGAGGAACCCGTATCCGAAAAATGATTTGGATTAGGTATTTCCACACCTTCCATTCGCCACAAAAGACCTTTCGGTGAATTTCCACGAACAACTATTTCATTCAATAAATCATCCCCTCCTGTAGTTACCCCGGCATAAGTGAGAACCGCTCTTGCAGGATCATCGAACGTCGCAGCATATCGGCTAGTCTCTTCCACTGTTAAGGAAATGGAACTGACACTAGCCAATTCATTTTTTGGTTGACCTTTTTCTTGATCATTTGCTGTTACTATTACTTCGTTCATTTGTAAAATGGATTCCTTCAAATCCACGTTTAAGATTAATTCCTTACCGGATGTCACCGACATTTCTGAGAGTGTTGCACTTTCGTATCCTACGGAAGTTATTTTCAGCGTATGCCTACCGATTGGCACATTTGGTATTTTGAAATACCCTTCTACATCCGTTACCCCACCTAATATTGGGTCTGATCCTACCACCAACACAGTGGCGCCAATCACGGTTGATTTCGATTGCTCATCTACTATTCGACCTTTGATTGTTTGAGTGAGTTCTTGTGAATGGGTGAGGAAGAAGCTAAATACGAATACCCAGCTTAATAAGAAGTGTTTCATTGTTTTGTGGCCATTAATAGTTGTGTCTCTGATCAAAGAGTTCTGGGTATAGACAGGCAAGTGTACGAAAGGTTGCCCTTGGTGAAATTTTTTTGGGTGGTTAGGAAAATCAGTCATTGTTCAGCAGTATTATTTAGTCAAGTCTATGAATTATTGAATCAGAACCATAATCGTATGGAACACCTTTTGGTTGCCTTTTAAAGGCAAAAAATGGCTCCAAGTAGATAATTTTTTGAGCGAAGTATATAAAATGAGAAGGTAATTTTGTGGAATGCTAAAAGCCTACTACCAAAAGGAACTTATTGAAGCGGGATGCGATGAAGCCGGACATGGCTGTCTGGCTGGTCCGGTTGTGGCCGCAGCAGTCATTCTACCCAAGCGGTTTCGGCATACCATCCTTAATGACTCCAAGCAATTGCCTCGAAAGCAATTGGAAAAACTGAGACCTCAGATTATTGGTTTTGGGGAATGTGATGTCGATTACTTCTGAAGGGTGGTATCACTTGTCTCAGAATTTGCTGGGAACGTACATCAAGAATACCCTCATCGTGGTTGTCGGTGTATCCATTTTGACTACCGTTTTTGGTGTTTCCTCGGCTTGGTGGATTGCGACTACAGATTTCCCCTTTCGCAAGCACCTTGAATGGCTTTTGATCCTGCCACTAGCTATTCCTACCTTCATCAATGGGATCACTTATGCAGGTCTCATAGATTATACTGGCCCTATTCGTGTTTTCTTACGATCTGTTCCATGGCTCTCGGATTTCAACATGGATATTATGAATCGTGGAGGTGTGATAGCCGTCATGAGTTTCGTTCTGTATCCTTATGTGTATCTGACTTCACGTGCCGTGTTCTCATTGCAATCAAGTGTGTTGATTGAGGCTAAACCTGATTCCACCGTAGTTTACGGAGGTGGAAAGGGTGACAAGTACAGCGAGAAACGAAGGGGGGGATTATTTATCTCCGTAATGAGACCATGCACTCAGCACATACACCGTAACGATTTGTTCATTGATGGAATAAACTAATCTGTGCTTTTTGTTTATTCTACGAGAATACAAACCTGCCAAATTATGTTTCAACATATCAGGCTGTCCAGTTCCTTCCAAAGGATGTTCCAATAATTCATTAAGTAGTTTTTCGATTTTCTTGAGTGTAGGCTTGTCTCCCGATTTCTTATGCTTTTTGATATCCTTTAAAGCAGTTTTTGAAAAATCTAATGTATAACTCATAAACCTAATAAATCACTTATCTCCTTAGAAGTAGATATCCTTTGAACTTCTCCTTGCTGAACTTCCAAAATACTCTGCTTGATTTTATTCACCATTTCACCATTGAAGTACATATCATCCTCACTTATGGGAGTTAAAGCATATGCTTTGTCTTTTGCTCTTTGGACAATGATGTGCTCTCCCTTATCTACTCTTTCAAAGTATTTCTTCTGATTTTGTCTAAATTCTCTGCTACTAATCACTAACATAATTTTGCATTTTGTGTACCAATAAGGTACAAATATACTAAATGTTACGTAACAATCATACATGTGGTTTTATCCTAATTATAATTCCACAAACCCCACAAAATCCTTCCACTCTCCTTGCATTGTTTCGAAGGTGGATTCTTCGATTATCGGTGGAAGTTGTTGGAAAGGATTCACTCGGAATAATTGCTTGAACATAGATTTTTCAGGTAGCTTGGTTAGCATCTTTCTGGCGAGTAGTGTTCTGAATCTTCGCTTCATGGTGGTCTCGGTTATTCTCAATCTCACCTGCGCATCCAAGCAGGTGAAGGGCTTGTCTTTGAAGTGGTGGAGCAGTTGCTCGTGTGTTTTCACGCTCTTGAGGTCGATGGGTTGGAGAAGTTGTAGTGCGTTCAACATGTCGGATTCAGTGGCGATCAACTGGCCTTCTTCATTGGTTCGGCTGTGCGCATTCAGTTGGGTAATTGCTTGAAGTAGATCATGGAAAAGCAGCTGATCTTCTGGGTTCAAAAAGTCCAGATTCTTGATCTGGTTTTCGTACGGATTCTGCACCTTCTTCTTGGGACTAATTTCTTGAATAAGGCGGATCAACTGGTAGAGGATTAGGCGATTGTTGTCTGGGTTTTTCATTAGTGTATTCTTCTGTTTTTTTTCGCCCGCTTACATTTTTTGAGCTTGTGTCGTCCTACTATGGTTTTGTAGGTTTCCAGCCTCTGGAAGTTGATTTCAGTCGGACAGTAACTACTGGCTAAGACATGTCCAACTGGGTTCGCTTTCAAGCTGATTTTCGCTTGCTTTTCTGCTGCTTTTGGTGGGCTTGGTTGATCGTCTTGAGCGAGGTATCCATCCACTTGTCAAGCTCATCCTGAATATGTTGGTCGCTCGTATAGCCAGCAAATTGATACTTG
>JAAEPI010000033.1 GCA_024232835.1 Cytophagales bacterium | reverse complement strand
TGCTCAGGATCAACGCGATTTTGATGTTGCAAAAACTTATAATTTACCATGTCATGTGGTCATTACACCACAAGATACATCATTAGATGGGGATGTATTGCAAGAGGCTTATGAAGAAGATGGTGTCATGGTAAATTCTGAAACGTTTAATGGTATGAGTAATGCAACGGCCAAAGATGCGATTACCGACTATTTGATTGAGAAACAAAAAGGTGAGCGTACGGTGCATTATCGATTACGAGATTGGTTGATTTCTCGTCAACGATATTGGGGTGCTCCTATCCCGATGATTTACTGTCCAACCTGTGGCATTGTGCCTGTTCCAGAATGTGATTTGCCTGTTTTATTGCCAAAAGACGTTGCTTTTACACCTAAAGGAACGTCTCCATTAGCCGATGTTGATGCCTTTGTGAATACGACATGTCCTGTTTGTGGTGTTACAGCGAAGCGTGAGATTGATACCATGGATACCTTTGTTGATTCCAGTTGGTATTTTTTGCGTTATTTATCGCCTCAAAATGAGGACATGGCATTCCCATCTGATATCGCTAACGCATGGCTACCTGTTGATCAATATATTGGTGGTATTGAACATGCGATTTTACATCTTTTATATGCCCGTTTTTTTACAAAAGTGATTCATGATATGGAGCTTATTAATTTTGATGAACCATTTCAACGTCTTTTTACCCAAGGCATGATTGTCAAAGATGGGGCAAAAATGTCAAAATCCAAGGGAAATGTTGTCAATCCGGATTATTTGATTGACCAATATGGCGCGGATACTCAACGATTATATATTCTTTTTATGGGGCATCCGGAAAAAGATGCAGAATGGAGTGATCAAGGTATCGAAGGGTCTTCCCGATTTTTGAGCCGTGTGTGGCGATTGGTCAAACGACAAGAGATTTGTGTGGCTGGAGCATCACAAGAGCCTATCGTATTTGAAAAACTTGCTAACCAGGATCAAAACATGTTGTGTAAGACGCATGAGACTATCCAAAAAGTGACTTATGATATGCAAGATAATTTTCATTTTAATACAGCGATTAGTGCAGTAATGGAGTTGGTAAATGCGTTATATCAATATGAATCCCAGACGCCAACTGATGATTTTTCTCGAGTGATGTCTGAGTCATTAACAGCTATGGTAGTCTTACTTTCACCATTTGTCCCGCATATTGCTGAAGAATTGTGGCTAACACTAGGGCGTGAGAGTAGTGTTTTCCAAACCTCATG
>JAAEPI010000032.1 GCA_024232835.1 Cytophagales bacterium | reverse complement strand
CTCCAGGCAACTCCAAGGTTATTTCTGTGGGCAGCAATATTTGGATGGTTTTCACCAAAGTTTTTTAAATCTGAGCTCAGCGCTTTCTCATAATAATCGATTGCCTTGTCGTATTCACCTTTTGCCCGCCAGACTTCTCCCAGGTTGTTCCAACGGGTTGCAACTTTCGGATGGTTTTCACCAAAGTTATTTAAGTCAGATTTCAGGGCCTTCTCGTAGTACTCAATTGCTTTGTCATAATCACCTTTTGCTTTCCATGATGCTCCCAGATTGTTTCTATAAGTGGCGACATTTGGATGATCTTCGCCGTAGTGATTCAAATCAGCTTTCAAGGCCTTCTCATAGTATTCAATCGCTTTGTCATAATGTCCCTTTGAGTTCCACTCTGCTCCCAGGTTATTTCTATAAGTAGCGGCATTCGAATGGTCAGTAGTCATGGGGCCAATCAGCTCTACAAACCATTTTTGCTTTCTTGCATCCTTCCACATATCGTAAGGCAATATTT
>JAAEPI010000031.1 GCA_024232835.1 Cytophagales bacterium | reverse complement strand
CAGCCACCACAGGATTCCACGCAATATGTGTGGCCTGGACTCTCATTTACATGGTCTTCAAATTCTTCCAGAATCGTTTCGGGCATAATTATGAAGCACTTGCTGTCATAGCAGGATCCAACACTTGGGCATCTCTTGACAGCTTGATGTTTCATTCTGTATGACCTTGAAAAGTATTTGCTCTTTTTCTGGCAGCTTAACGAAATATGTTGCACTTCAAGTTCAATACTTCCCAGTGGTTCTCCACTGGGACTTTCCAGCAGAAGACACGAAAGTTGGCCTTGTGGTGCGAGGGCCAAACGCGTCACTTCATTCATTGTGCACTCCATAGCGCCGTTTTTCATCATGGTGCAAACTGACGTTTTTGCCACCATGGTAGAAACCTCAGAGCAGCTGTGTGAAGGGCCAATCAAAACAGCAACCAATGTCATGAAATAGGGTAACTTGGTTTTGTAACTTCGTCTGTCAAATACTGGAGTCATCAGTCGGGCAAGTTTTGGAGAAGCTTTTCTTTTCGGTTGTGCCGCAGTTGTGTTCTGGTTGTCATCTTCTGCCTCTTCAGCTTGCTTATTCTCTTCCTCTGTCTCCTCATCCACCATTGCATATAGGGGGAGAATGGTTCCTCGATAGGTGCGATTTCGAGCTCGCTTTCCAAGCTTCCAACAACAACATATAAAGAACTTCAAACACAGAAATGTGACTTTAGTTAATTGAATGACAATAGTCAAAACTTTACAAATCACGTAAATAGTGACAGAAAGAAAATACAGACCAATAAGGATCACAAACAACACAATCGTTGAAGAACATTGTGGATTTCTCAAACGCGCAAGACAGAAGTAACAATTCAGTGTTTCACAGAATGGTTGTGATTCACAATGAGTGCCAAAATTTTTCACAAGGATTCCATTTGGCCAAATTTTCACAGTGATATCGTGGTCCCGTAAATTGATTTGGTTTGGCAACATAAAATTCACTTCTTCAGCTGGAAAACTCATTTTGTAACAGAATGGTTTTGAACATATCTCCATGAAACTTATATCTTTGCCTAAGCTGATTTGTACACCACCTTTGATGCATTGCAGGTTGCATTCAAAGCACGTTGTGGCATAAGCTGGAGAATGTTGGTTTCTGTAAACTTCCACTTGAATTGTTCCATATGCTTTGATTGGTATCTTTCCCGCTGTGTTGGAGTAATATGCAATTTCTGAAGTCTCGTAGTAGCAAAACTGTGTGCCGCGTTTCTTGCATTTGTGATTTGCGCAGAATGTTGGAGTGCCTGTTAGTAGACCTTGTCCAATGCAGCTGTAATTTTCAGTTGTTGTTTCCACCCACTGGATATCGAGGGAGTTTACATATAGATTCGTTCCATTGAAAAGTTGAATCTGATGCATTCTTTCAAGTGTAGGCTCCTTTGCGCATTTGGCATCTGGCTTGAATGAACAAACTTCAACATGTCCAGCTGCTAAAATGGTATCAATTTGTCCATGTGAAACTGGTGTTTTCCCATTGGGGTATGAACACCTGAAAGCCCAATTCGGGCATGGGCATGCTTCTCTACAGGCACCCAATCCATTCAAATGACCAGTTGTTTTGCATTCCAATATTTTCCAACACAAATGATTATCGTCAACTTTGAAGATTGCAATTCCTTTTCTGGTACAGTTGTGTGAATACACGGGTGTCAGGAGTGTCTGGTTTTGTGTAGTGCACTGGCTGGTCAAACCAACTGGACAGAAGAATGCAATCAGCGTGAGGATCAACAGGAAATTTGGAATATTTCTCACCATACACATCATGACAGATGTCTTGTGCTCGTTTGCTTCTACTGGATATAGCAAGTTGATTGGTCTGGTCAGGCATTTTCCATTTGGCAGTTTGACATCTGCTGAGCGGACTTTTTGATCATGACCCTCAATGAGTTTGTTGATTCGACCCATTTTCCATGAGCCTCTTGGAATGGTTTCTTGTTTGATCAAGACGATTTCTCCTTCCTTTGGAATTGTTTGATGCTGAATCCTTGGAGATTTGTGTTTTGTTTGAAAACGTTCCCGCATACTCAATAGGTATTCATCCTTCCAATATTTCCAGAAAGCGTCCAAACATTTCTGTGATTTTTGCCAAAATTTTAAAAGTTGTATCTTTGAGTCCATTTTTGGTACATATTCTGGGTCATCGTAGTCTTCATCCCATGCGAATGTGCCGATGCTTGCATTGGGAATCAAAAAATCAATCGGGCGCAATATTT
>JAAEPI010000030.1 GCA_024232835.1 Cytophagales bacterium | reverse complement strand
CCGGAAGGACTTGCCGTAGCGAATGTTGCGTATCATTTACAATCAATTTTGGTGCAGCGTGGAACTGTCCATTTTACGTTCCCGATCCACTTTAAATTCTCTTCCAATACATCCCGGAACACCTTATGGTCAACCAGCATAAGCAACCAGGGAATATCTCGAAACAGTAAATTCCCTCTTCTCACTTCCGGAATTTTGGCTTCAGGCCCGGGTACGGAGATGAGTTTTTACGAAAACGCTGCCAGAACCATCACAACATGTGTATCCGGTGGTGGAATCCTGGCCGTAGGGCTTGCTAAAAATGTCCAAACCGACCATCTGACGCCATGGGACCCGAAGTTTTCAGTTGAGATAGCACTCGCAACGCTTGGAATGAAACGAGACGATGCCAATGAAATCGTCAAAGAACTCCTGAGTAAATATGAATCGAAAATTCCGGATGCTCCTGTTGGGAAACGCTTTCAAGAACTCTTTGACATGGAAACTCTGGAACCTGGAAATGAGTATCGTGAACTTTATCATAAAATGAGAGATGAAATGAAAACCTATGGTCTCAAGTTCGTAACCTGATTGGCGTTGCAAAATAGAAGCCATAATTTGTGATTTTGGATGGATATTCTAAGTCTTTGTTTTTGGTTT
>JAAEPI010000029.1 GCA_024232835.1 Cytophagales bacterium | reverse complement strand
CCCATTAGATGCATCTTTTGAAAGAAAGAAAAGCTTCCCGAACACAGGGCGGTCAGAAGCAGGTAAATCAATTATACGCTTAAGCCCACTAGACGCTTTCGCTAAAGGCCTTCCAGGGTACTTAACCAAAACAAAAACAGCGGTATCATTATCAACCACTTCATCCTTCCAGTCAGAAAATGCTCGAATCTCCACTAGTCTTCGTACCTCAGTAGCAAACCTGTTACTGTCATCTTCCGAAATCTGTGGGAGAGCTGCAGCGTCACTGACAATTTTTGCCAATAGTATGTCTTCATCATCTATTGGCTCGGATTTACTACTAGGCATTGATTTGATGCCCCAAATACTCTGCATACAAATAAACCTTTTCTCCCGGAGATAAATGAGAATCTTCGGGTAAAAATTCCTGGAACCGCTCAGTGATTTGAAAACTTTTGTTTTCGTTTCCTCTATCAGTGCTTACGTAATCGAACTCAATAACGTTGGAAAAGCCAAATTCTTGGTTGGAATATGTAGCATCCACCTTTGCTGCCAAATCTATTTCGTCATCAGGGAGCGTCGACAATGCTCCTGCTAATTCAACAAGATATTGGTGGTTATCACTATCTCGAGGGTCGAGCGCGTCTTCCCGACTGGTTGCACCCAAATATGCCAGCATTCCTGACAAGTCCTCGGATTGGAAATTTAGTTCATAACTCCCACTTACCCTAGCACCAAACTCTCCAACTTCTACGTATTCCAAATCGTAAACCGTGATCAGGCCAAGAATTACAAGACTATCTAGTTCTTTTTGGAGCTCAGCATAATGTGGCCCATCATGCATTTTTAGAATCTTCCCATCATAAGGCACAAAACCCCAAACAGGACTCAAAACGTCCGCCAGATAGGCAAACGCATGAAGTTTTTTAGCAGTTATAGGAGTGATACCTGTGCGCTCCAGGGCATCCAAAAGCAATAATAATCGTCATCTGTGCCGGATAGTTTCCAGTCTTCGAGCGGTCTTACCGCCAAAATTTTGGTTATCCTCGTTTTCCATCTAGCGATTCTCCAACTATGGATTCCTGCAATAACAACCTGTACTCGTTGCCACTATTTAAAACAGCCCTATTTGGAGCAGCATGATCTAAAAGGTTAAACACTGTTTCAAATCGGGAGTTCTTTTCTGTATCCGAGGATGCCTTACCTCCGAAAAGCGAGGAAATCATGCCTGCATTAGTCAAGTTGTTTGTCACTATCAGACAATTATCCTTCTGCTTATAGAATTCCTTTAGCGCCGCTCCAACACGAGCCATAGCAATGCCGTCCAAACTGGCCTCTGGAGTCTCCATGATAAAGGTCGCATGCCCGGTCTCAGTTGCCACTTCAGTTAGGGCCAATCTAAACGCGAGATCAATTAACTCTCGCTGGGATTCAGAAACATCATTAGGTCGAATTCGAGGAGTCAATCCCGGGCGATCTGCCGCAGCCATTTCTGCAACGAATGTGGGAAATTCGAACAAATCTCCCATCTGCCCAACTCTTGCCATTCCTTTTTGCTGATTAAGACTAGCATCTTCAACAAGCATTTTTTTAATATAGCTACTAAACTTATTTGACAAGTTGAAGGATGCATCAACAATTTTTACTCGTGCACTAGCCAGCTCAATTGAAAACTCATCTCGAGCATTCTCAAGATTCGCTCGCTCAGAATTCATGGCACTAGATAAACCTCCCACTGTTTTTCTCAAAGTTTTTACATAATCTGAATCATCAGGCAGAAGAGCGCTGAGCTGGTCTTTTGTTCCGCTAAGACCCCCTACGTCTGTCTTCAAACTCAAAATACTCGTCAACGTTTCATCACATTTTTTCATGACGGTATCGTATTGAGCATGCGCTTTCTTTAATTCTGAAGCAGCCAACGCAGCAGATTTTCGAGCCTTTCCCATTTTTGCCTTCTCAAATTTTTCGGCTGGGGCTTTTTCTGTCTGTGATTCCGGATCGGCTCCACATGCGGGGCAGAAGCCTTTTATTAGAAGTTCTTCAAGTTCCAATTTCTTTGCGCTGGCTTCGGCACCGCAGACTAAACATTCTGCTTCAGATAGAATTCGTGAAATTAGCAGTTTTGCAGAGTCCTCCATTTTGGGAAAAATATGCATTAGTGATGAATACTTAGCTCGCTCTACAGCCCCGCTTGCCGATTCGTTCTCGAGTTTAGCCTTTTCCAAAACCAAACGGAGCTCCCGCTGATTTTCCTTCAATTCTTCAAATTCTTCCTCCAACTGCATTAATTGCTCAACAGAACCGCTTAATGCGCTTTCAGTCGCCTCAAGTTGGGCCTTAACTTGAGGTGAGGCTTCTTCCCTTATTAGGGCCTCATCAAGCTGTTTTGAAAATTTGGTATGTTGCTGTCGAGTACTGCGAAATTGGCTATCCAAGCTAACCACTGAACGTGCAGCATGGGCAGTTGATTTGGCTAAGTCTTTATCCAAGAATACGGCACCTAGTAAGTGCCTTTGAGCATTGGGATCCCACAATGCACCTTCCCTTCGCTCGGTTAAAAACACCAGATTGTGAAGTACTAGTAGCACATCGACAAATGATGCCAAATTAAAAAGTGAGGTGATCTTTTCCTGGAAAAGAGTCTCTTTGCTTTCTCGGTTTTCAGGTAACTCAATCTGCTCGCCCGAGACTTCGAAGCTAATGAGGTCTAAGTTTGCAAGATTACGACCTATTGATACCTGAGTATCCTTGAAGCTCAGGTATAATGTTGCTATGGCATTTTCCGCCCCATCTGCAACCCTTTGCGAAAAGTAGCTTAACCCTTCTCTTCGTAATTGAACTGGCTTCTCTGGTAAGATTGCTTCATAAGAATTTGGCGGACCCACCCCAGTAATATCATAGGGGCCTGACAACTCTCGCAATAGCATCTGAAGCAATGTAGTTTTACCCAGCCCATTAACCCCAGCAATTACGGAAAGGCCTTTTGAAAAATCCAGAACCACATCATACGAATTATTCGCACCTGGAAATAATCCATAGTCTTTTACTCGTAGATTATCGAATAGAGGTACAACTATCATTTCTCAGATCCAAGACATCAATTTTACAAAAAATACATCCACGTACTTTGGCACTCATTCCCAATTTGCAATTTAGTCGATAATATTCAAAAAATTCCGATTGATAAAAGGGGACAGACCACGTTTATTTGGTCGGCGGCCTACCCGGTTTGCCTCGGATAACTCGACGTCCCAGGATATCCGCAATCTGGCATTTGAATCTCTCACTGCCTATGACATAGTTTCCGTTGGTCGCCTGTCGTAT
>JAAEPI010000028.1 GCA_024232835.1 Cytophagales bacterium | reverse complement strand
TCCCTATTTCATCAACAGGGGTTTTGTATTCTTTCTCAGGTGAAAAGGACTTAATGGTGGTAAGGACAAGGAAGACACTCCCTATAACGGCAACATAAAGCAGGAAACGAATGTTCTCCATCTTCTTGAGGTTGTCCTAAGTTACGCTGTTCTTGGTTTCTGACGAAAAAAAATCCCCTGAAATAAATATTTCAGAGGATTAAAATATAGTGCCTATTCTCTTATTCCTTCTCGCGATTCAAGTCAAGCACGATCGGTGTTGCTATAAAAACGGAAGAATATGTTCCAATTAAAATACCAATAATTAGTGCAAACGAGAAGCTCTGTAATGCCGGCCCTCCGAAAATGAACAACACAATTACCACGATCAAAGTGGTCACCGAGGTAATTAAAGTACGGCTGATTGTTGCGTTCAGGGATTCGTTAAAGACTTGTGTCATTTCTGATCCCGCTTTTACACCTAGATTTTCTCTGATTCTATCAAATACGACCACCGTATCATTAATGGAGTAACCAATGATTGTCAAGATAGCAGCTACGAATACCTGATCAGCCTCAAAGGAGATTCCCAAAAGATTGGCGATAGCAAAAGCGGACAGCACGAATAGCGTGTCATGGAATAGGGCAATGATGGCTCCCAGACCAAACTGCCATTTTCTAAATCTCAAAAGGATGTACAAGAAAATACATATCAGCGCGTAAATTCCTGATTTGTAAGACGAATTCTTAATATCATCAGCAATCGTGGCGCTTACCTTCGACTGACCCGATATGGTAAAGGTTGATTCATCCAAACGTGTTGCATCCTCAATATACGACAGGCCGGAATAGTCTCGAAGGCCTGATATTAACGCAGTTCTAACTAAAGAGTCCGCCGCATCAGACGTCTCATTGATCTGATAACTCGTGGTTACTTTCAAGATGTTGTCTGCTCCGTAAGTTTTTACTTCTATTCCTGAATTATCAAAAAATGGTTCCAATTCTTGCTTCATCTTAGAAGGCACCTGAGTCTCATCAAAGCTGACAATATACGAGCGACCACCCTTGAAATCTACACCCAGAGTAATCCCTTTTAATAACATCGCAACAATTCCGATGGTAATAAACATCGCACTAAAAATGTAGGCTAGCCTCCTTTTACCAAGAAAATTGAAATTCAATCCTGTAAGGGCATTTCGTGAAAACGCATTTGCGAATGACATCTTGCTCTTGTCGCCTTTTCTAGAGAACGCTTCCACAATCACACGCGTGATAAATACAGCACTAAAGAATGAGCAAGCAATACCAATCATCAAGGTCACGGCAAATCCCTTCACAGGCCCCTGTCCATACATGAATAACAACACACCAACAATGAAGGTGGTAATGTTAGCGTCAATAATAGAGGTAAATGCCTTCTTATAACCCGAGCTGACTGCAGACTTCATTCCTGCTCCATTTCGCAATTCTTCTTTGATCCGCTCAAAAATCAGTACGTTGGCATCAATGGACATACCAATTGTTAGTACGATACCGGCTATTCCAGCCAGTGTGAGAGCAACACCTTGCGTTGACGCTAATATTCCAAGGATGAAGAAAATATTGGCAAACAGAGCAATGTTGGCGATGATGCCTCCTTTGGCATAATAGGCGATCATGAAAACGATTACTATCAAAAGCCCAGCTAAAATGGAGGTCATCCCTTGCTTCTGGGCCACTTTTCCAAGTGTTGGTCCAATCACCACATCTTCGACGATTGTAGTCGGAGCAGGGAGTGCACCTGCCTTCAGAATATTTGATAGATCGACAGCCTCATCTCTTGTGAAACTCCCTGAAATAGACGAACGACCACCTGGTATTTCATTAATCACATTAGGTGCCGAATAGACATAATTGTCAAGAACGATGGCAATTCGTTGACCCACATTAGCTCCAGTCAGTCGTTTCCAAGCTTTGGCTCCAGTGGGATTCATTTGCATGGCTACTCCTGGTCTTGCACGCTCATCCAGCTCAAATCTAGCATCAGTAATTACATCACCTTCTAGTGGCGCTTTCCCATTTCTTGGCATTTCAATGGAGTACAGTTGAATAAGATCAGGAGCGGTAATATCGTCATTGGTTATCGCCTTTACTTCCCACAAGAATTTCATATTATTTGGAATCATGTCCTGCATATCTTCCCGTTCAAAAATTCTGTTAATCTTGGCCGTGTCCTTCAATTCGTAAACCAATCCGTATTGAGCTCTAAGCAAACTGAATAGAGGAGAGACCTGATTATTCAGCAATGAATCAATAACTGCGTCTGAACTATCTGTAGCGGTAACAGTGCTGGAATCTGAACCAGCATCAGATATAGTTGTGGAGTCTGGGTCGTCAGTTAAGAGAGAGAACAAATCATCTTGAGAACTGGTTTGCTCACCAACGGCCAATGAATCGGGAAGCGCAGTTTTCATCTCCTCTACGAGTTTGGCATTCATTCGCTGGATTATAGGGAAGAAGTCATTCGGTTCATACACTTCCCAAAATTCAAGTTTAGCAACGCCTTGAAGTAGTTTACGGACTCGCTCCGGATTATCAATACCTGGCAATTCGATTTGAATTCGACCCGTTCCCTGCAAGCGTTGAATATTTGGTTGCGACGTACCGAATCGGTCAATTCGTGTTCTGAGAATATTAAACGATCGATTAATCGCATCTTCAACTTCGTCATTGATCACCTCTAAAATTTCTTCATCGGTAGATGATAAATCGAATCGATCACGATTGGCTGCCGTTGCGAAAACGGCGCTGAGCTTCTTATCTGAGTTCTTTGTGAACTCAATATAAAATTCATCAACGAATTTTAGCTGCGTCCCCTTAATGTTCTCACTGGCTTGAGCAAGCGCATTACTAAAATTTTGGTCTTTACTGTATCCACTCAGACCTTTCAATATATCCATTGGTGAAACCTCCAAGGTTACGTGCATACCACCTTGCAAATCCAAACCAAGATTGAGTTCTGTTTCTTTGACTTCCTTATAAGTGTAGTCGGCAATTCCAAGAAAATTATAAATGGGTTCATTCCAAATCGAATCCAAATATCGTTGCTTTTCTTGCGAATTGATATTGCCTTCAGCATCTCTTGCGAGTTCGGTGGCATTTTTCTGAATACCCTGCGCTACGAATGTGAACGATAGATAGTACACACAAAGTAGCGTGATCAGAATCGTAATAAATATGACAAATCCTTTGTTTTTCATGATAAATAAATTGCTTGATTAGCCGTAAAGTGTTAAAAATGTTTTTGGTAAATTCAGGAGAAAGTCTAGATGATCAGACTGAGCGCACTATCAGGGCGAATTCGGAGAGACAATATGCTCAAATAGTATTTTAAAAACCTTAGCAGGAGAAGGAAGAAAACTCTCTTCATTCACGTCCTCACTTTCTGGTTCTTCTATTTCTGGAATAATCTCTATCAAATAAGAGGTTCGCTCAACTGTGGGTTGAACAGCAGATGGTACCGCCTCAATTGTTAGGTCAGAAACAGTAGTAGATTCATTTGGATCCGATTGCTCCGTGACCTGACTAGTAGGAATCGACATATACACTGACAGTCCTAGTACAAAAGTGCCTATGACGACTCCTAGCGAAATGGCCAGCCATTGCTTTTTGTATGATATATCCCTTCGTTTTCTCACAAGCCTGCAAATATAGAATTATTTTCCTTCCTAGATAAGGCTTCTCAGATGAGCCGTCACGACCTCAAGCGCTCGATCAAAATTGTTCTCATTTGGGATGATGAAATCAGCTTCATATCGGCCAGGCAAGATGTACTTTCTATAGGTAGGCATCACATGAAATTCATATCTGTGAAGTACATCATCAATATCATAGCCACGTTCTTTACCATCTCTAAGGATTCTTCTTTTCATCATCAGAAAATCTGGTGCTTCCACAAAAAGTTTGAGATCAAGCAGATTCTTTATCTCCTCGTAGTATAAAGTAAAAATTCCTTCGACAACTATGATTGGAGCTGGCTTCAAACAAATCCTGGCTGGTTCGATATGAGAATTGTTAAAAGTGTATTCCGTCAGCTCAACTGTATTGCCTTCAATCAACTTGACCAAATCATTGTGAAAATCCTCTTTCCGAATTGCGGATGGCAAGTCAAAGTTTTCTACACCGATTGCATCCTTTTCTTGTTCGTTTATTTTTTTATAGTAATTGTCTTGAGAGATTAGGCAGATTTCGTTTTCAGAAAACTTCCCCATTAGCTGACTTAGGAAATGCGTTTTACCAGATCCGCTTCCACCTGTGATACCTACAACAAATGGTTTACTCATTGGACAGCAAGATAATCTATGAATTTTCTAAAGGCACGTGCACGATGAGAAATCTCATTCTTATCCGAAGAACTCATCTCAGCAAATGTTTGATTGTAACTTGTAGGCTTAAAAATAGGATCGTATCCAAAGCCACCTTTGCCTTTCTTTTCTTCAATAATTTCTCCTTCCATCTTGCCGACGAATTGGAACACATTTCCCTTCGCATTAATATATGTGATCACCGATTTGAAGCAGGCAGATCGGTCAGTCGCATCTCGCAAATTTTCCAAAAGAAGATTCATGTTGTCTTCAGAGTTTCGCTGAGCTCCTGCATACCTGGCAGAATAAACTCCCGGTTGTCCTTTAAGAAATTTCACTTCCAATCCTGTGTCGTCTGCAAACACAGGGATTTCAAATTTTCGAAAAACAAAAACTGCCTTTTGTTCGGAATTCTCTTCCAGGGTGTTTCCCGTTTCTGGTATTTCCTCTATGACACCAAGTTGATCTAACCCAACTAATTCGAACCCAGCAGGAATGATCTGCTGAATTTCCCTGAGTTTATTTTCGTTGTGAGAGGCGAAGCATATTTGCATGTGTCAAAATTAACTAGTTAAAGAATGCAAATTCCTTCAGATATTTGCAAATGTTTTCCAAGAATATAACCTCTCTTAAGATCGGCCTACTCGGTGGTGGACAATTGGGTCGTATGATGATTCAATCGGCGATCAATTATAATCTTGATATTTCCGTTCTTGATCCTGATCCAAACGCACCGTGTGCACACTTGGTGGAAAATTTCATAGTAGGAAAGCTGGCCGATGAAGAAGTGGTTTTTAATTGGGGTCGTAAGTTCGACTTGGTAACTATCGAAATTGAGAATGTAAATGTCGCGGCTCTTAAAAGATTGGTAAAAGAGGGAGTAAAAGTTTCCCCTCAACCAGAGATTATCCAGCTCATTCAGAATAAGAGGAAGCAGAAAACCTTTTACAAAGCAAATGGAATCCCGACCGCAGAATTCATTCTAACAGAAAATGCAAAAGACGTGCAATCTCATCCTGACTGGATTCCGGCAGTAAATAAACTTGGCGAGGAGGGCTATGACGGGCGTGGTGTGCAGATGCTAAGATCGAAGAAGGACTTTAAAAAAGCATTCGACAAACCTAGCCTGCTAGAGAAGCTGATTGATTTTGAGCTCGAGCTAAGCGTAATTGTCGCAAGAAATGAATCAGGTGAAAAAAAATGTTTCCCCGTAGTTCAGTTGGAGTTTCACCCTGAACAAAACCTCGTGGAGTATCTTTTTGCTCCTGCGGAAATTTCTAAAGACATTGAAGAAAAGGCTTATCAATTGGCAGAAGATGTGATCGAAAAGTTGGGGATGGTCGGATTGCTGGCTGTGGAGATGTTCCTAACAAAAGAGGGTGAATTATTGGTAAACGAAGTTGCGCCACGCACGCACAATAGCGGACATCACACGATAGAAGCCAATGTCACCTCGCAATTCGAGCAGCACCTTAGAGCGATATTGGATTTGCCTCTGGGTTCCACAGAGCAGAAAACCCCAGCAGCCATGCTTAACCTCTTGGGTGAGGAGAGCCATACAGGCGAGGCTCAATATCATGGACTGCAAGATTGCATGGCTATGGAGGGAGTTTATGTGCATCTTTATGGTAAGAAGATTACTAAACCATATAGAAAAATGGGCCATGTCACTATTACTGGAGAGAAAATGACAGAGCTTAAATCAAAGACAATGAAGGTCAAGGAAATATTAAAAGTAGTAGCATGAGTCAGCCAAGAGTAGGAATAATTATGGGCAGTAAATCGGATCATCCGATTATGAAAGAAGCCGCGGATATCCTCAAAGAGTTGGGTGTTGAATTTGAGCTGACAATAGTCTCAGCTCATCGCACACCTCATCGGATGGTGGAATACGCAGAAGGGGCAAGAGATAAAGGACTACTGGTAATCATAGCTGGCGCGGGAGGAGCCGCACATTTACCTGGGATGGTTGCCTCATTGACGACATTGCCTGTGGTGGGTGTACCAATAAAATCCAGAAATTCCATTGATGGTTGGGATTCCATTCTTTCTATCTTACAAATGCCTGCTGGAATTCCAGTAGCAACTGTTGCGCTGGATGGAGCCAAAAATGCTGGGATCCTGGCTGCCGAAATCATTGGATCAACCGATTCTACAATTGCACAAAATCTTCGGGAATATAAGGATGGGTTGAAAGAAAATGTGATAGAGAGTGCAAAAAGCTTGTAGTTCCAGACAATCTTCTATGTAATGCACTTAACGTCTAGCGATATCTTGCTTTTTTACTACCTCCTATCAAAAATTGCTCAGAAAAGTGAGTGGGCTAAGCTATGTTTGCCCCCTTTAAAATTTGAAGTCCATTTTTAGCTAATTTTTTACTGTTCAATCTTGAAATGGCGGCATGGGCGAAATGTAAAATATAACTTGAAATGAATTTTTTTTTCTTATCGACAATAATGGGTATTTGTGGATTTAGTAATCCCAAGACTCAAAATATTAAGCATGAATTAACTTCTATTCTTGAGTATTATCAAAAATACGACCTTCCTGATTACAAACTTGAAATTAATGAAGTTCTTGAAAAGATCGAACGGTACGAAGACGCTTCTGATATTTCCTTGCTAAACGAAATACGGGAAAATTTTTATAGAATTCGATTCGGTCAAGAACTTGTTCTTTCCATTGCAAGGGAACAAGATCAGAATAGAGGCGCTTACTTTGACATTTGGAGTGAAGTGGCCTATTTGAAAAAAAGGGTTGATAACTTATACGTTTCAAATGTCACGGTGAGAAATGTTGCTTTGAATATTGAGAACAAAAGCACCAAAATAAGGAAAAAATCCATATACCATGCGTATACGAATATTTACGAGTTCTATATTACAAGATTGAAAATGACTAATGAGTGTGATTATTCGGCGAAGACTGCAATTCTAACAAAAGTGAAACCCATTCTCGAAAAAAGTGAAAAACTCTTATCCTCAAATGACACCAAATTACTAGAAAAAGAACTAAAAAATATAACTGAAAGTACTGTCTTAGAGAAAAAACTCATGGCTTGGATTATCGGCTAGTAGTTACTTTTTTTCAAAAAAAATTAGCGGGAACTCATAATCCCTCTGACTCGGCAATCAACTCCGCCAAATCAAGAACCTTCACTTCGCTCTCCTTTTCCTTGCCCTTCACACCATCTGACATCATAGTCATACAAAAAGGGCAGGCAACAGCAATTGTGTCAGCACCTGTATCAAGAGCTTCCTCGGTTCTTTCAATATTAATTTCCATATTACCTGGTTCGGCATCTTTGAACATTTGACCTCCGCCAGCACCACAGCACAGACCTTTTGTTTTGCATCGCTTCATCTCCACAAGTTCGGTATCCAATGCTTCAAGTACTTTCCGTGGAGCCTCGTAGACATTATTAGCTCTACCCAAAAAACAAGAGTCATGGAAGGTGATTTTTCTACCCTTGAAATTGCCCCCCCCCTGCAGGGTCACTCTCCCCTCATTTATTAGCTGCTGCAAAAAAACTGAATGATGAATGACCTCATACTCACCTCCAAGTACGGGATATTCATTTTTCAGAGTATTGAAACAGTGTGGACAAGCCGTTACAATTTTCTTAATTTCATATCCATTGAGCACTTGAATATTCGTCATCGCTTGCATCTGAAAAAGGAACTCATTCCCAGCCCTGCGTGCCGGATCACCCGTGCAAGTCTCTTCAGATCCTAGTACAGCGAACTTCACGCCCACTTTGTTTAGAATTTTTACAAATGCCTTGGTTACATTTTTATACCGATCATCAAATGAACCAGCACAGCCCACCCAAAACAGTACGTCTGGCTTCTCACCCTTGGCCACTAAATCGGCTACAGTTGGTATTTGTATTTCACTCATTATTGATAATGATTTTTTGTAAATTATTCTTCAATCCGGGTATTTCGTCTTGTACCACCCTCCACACAATTTCCAAGTCAATTTGAAAATATTCGTGCACCAATACATTCCGAAAAGCCACTATTCTCTCCCAAGGAATCTCAGGAAAATTGTCTTTGATTGACTCAGAAATATGCTTGGCGGCCTCCCTTATAATTTCAAGTACCTTTACACTTGCCAATCGAATAGCCGCGTTGTTGGTAAATTCTTCCTGAGACAATCCTTCAGTAAAAGACTCCAATTCTTCGATGGCATCAAGGATATGCTTAATTCTATTTATGTCCTTATAAAGCTTGTTCATAAATTAATCTCTTATCCTCATCTACATAGGGTTTGACATATTTTGACAATCCTTTATAGGTCACCAAATCAATTTTTTTCGCAAACAGTTTTTCTAGATCGAGTATGTATTGAACAAATTCCAAACCTATTGGCTTCCTTGGATCCAACTCAATCATAATATCAATGTCGCTATTCTCGTCTGCTTCATTGCGGGAATACGACCCAAAAACATACGCCTTCAAGACTGGCTTGTCCTGAAAGTAATTGGCGATTAGTTTTTCCTGTTCTTGTGAGAGTTTCATGTGCTTATTATTGATTTCATAATGCCACATGGAATCAATATATCTTGATCCGTTCTCATGTTTGATAATTCTACCATATTGATTTCATTCCTCCTCTTTTAATTCTCCTGCCCAATTAAATCTATCCGTTGGAGCAAACTTCCAAGGCGCAAAATTGATTTCGACGTTTTGAAACATGGCGTTCCATGCAGCTGGCGATCCTGATTCTTCCATTGCAACATATCGTCGTAATTGTAGAATAATATCCAGAGGATTATTCATCACTGGGCATGCCTCGACGCACGCATTGCAATTGGTACAGGCATTGATCTCCTCTTTGGAAATATGATCACCTAACAAAAATTTGCCTTCGCCTTTCCCTGCACCAAGATCCTCCAAACGATCTCTTGTATCCATCATTATTTTTCTTGGAGATAATTTCTTGCCCGTTAAGTTGGCGGGACATTCCGACGTACATCGGCCACACTCAGTACATGCGTAGGCATCCATCAAATTTTTCCAACTCAAGTCGGTCACATCTTGAGCTCCAAATTTCATCCCTTCAGGTGGTGGTGCTTGTTCTCCTTCCACAGGCACACCCAACATCATTTTTACCTCATTCGTGATTTCAGGCATGTTCTTCATTTGCCCTTGTGGAGTCAAGCGACCAAAGTAGGTATTTGGGAATGCCATGAAAATGTGCAAATGCTTTGAATAGGTCACATATAAGGTAAAAGCGAAAATGCCTACAATGTGAAACCACCAAGCTCCTCTTTCGGTAAGAATCAATAGACCATCTGAAAATCTATCCAAAAGCGGCACTAATAGACTACTGATCAGAAAGGTACCGGTCTCTGTGTAATGTTCGATTCCTCTTGACTGTAAAATAGAATCGGCAGCATTCATTTTCAAGATAGCCACCATCAGAAATATCTCAATCACCAAAATCAAATTGCCATCCAATGCAGGCCAACCTTTCATCTCAGGCTTATGAAATCTTGGAACTCTAATTACATTTCTTCGGATTAAAAAAACTACACAAGCAAGCAGAACACCTGCTGCAAGTAGTTCGAAGAAAGAAATAAGGATGGTATAATATTCTCCTACTAGTGGTGCAAAAGCTCGGTGCGTGCCAAGTAAACCATCGGTCACTATCTCCAATACCTCAATATTGATTAGAATAAATCCAGCATAAATAAAAAAATGAAGAATTGCCGGAATCGGTTGCTTGAACATTTTCTTTTGGCCAAAAGCCACCAGCAACATATTCTTCATGCGCTGACCCTTATTATCCGAAATAGACTCACTTCTTCCTAGAAGTATATTCTTTCGGATTCGATTGACTCTTCTGGCAATTAGGAAGCTAAAAAAACCAAGAATTACGATAAAAATGAGTTGAGGTAAAAAGGTCATTCTGGGGTTGATCGGTTATGCTTGGTTAAGATAAATGAGTCCATTCCGAAAACACATAAAATCAAAAAAGTTTCTTTCGGCAATATTTTCATTTTTTTTAATTAGTTGATACTCAGGCATCAACAAATCTCTAAAAATAAAAATCTCATCCAAAATAACTCTTTTTTTGAAAATTGCCTATTCTTAGACTGGAATCATGGATGTTTATTAGAATATCTGATTTTTAAATTTTGTTATTCTTCATATAAACCAACATTGTTTCCTTCAGTATCAATAATTTGAGCAAAATACCCTCTGCCTTCAGCTTCAATT
>JAAEPI010000027.1 GCA_024232835.1 Cytophagales bacterium | reverse complement strand
GCAACTTAAACTCAATAGCCCCACCATCAAAATAATCACATAAAAAATAAGTTTGTTCAATTTATCGGACACTTCAAGGTTTATGTGAACCCTTAGGAAAATGCTTTCACAAAAAAATCTCCCAAGAAGTTGACAATGGTTATTCGTGGCGCCCCATGGCAAATTCAGATGTGGTTAGCAGTTCCGTGACAAAAAGGCAGAGTCCCTGGGAAAACATTCATGCTAGAGCACAATGCAAAATGAAAGAGAATGTCATTTTATGCTAACTTGAGTGGCAACGGTGAAAAGTTTCATATTTTTAATCCAGTTGTGCTGCCTTCCCTTTCTGCTGAGACCCACAAACAACAGATCCAACCCTAGCCATACTCAAAAACAGAAATTGTCAGAGGAGTATGCATCATTCTCATCACAAGTAGAGAAATGAAACTGACTGGCTTAAATCTAAGTGAAAGTGACCACTCAGATTGGAAAAGAGCACAAAGTTATTATAGTTCATTTCTGCCAATGCTTCTCAAGCACACGGCCAAAAAAACGACAGAGTGACTGTGGAGAAAAAGCTTGCAGGGTGTCTCCTCTCACGTGCCTCGACTGATCAAAATCTCGATTGTCCATCAGTCCCTGAACGTCAATTTTATTGTGAGATCGTGAGCACAACTCAACCAAGGGTGGCTGGATTTTCATAGTAACCTAGGGGAACCTGTCTGAAGGAATTACGGTGTCGTCTGCAGGTTAGAAAGAGTGAAGGATGCATGTGAGAGGGAGATGCCACACAGGCCAGAAGTGAACTATACATAGTAACAAAAGTCCAGGCTGTGATAGAAAGGCTACCATTACCACTGAACAGACACCCTATTACCATGCACAAAAAAGATAGATAAGGTATGAGAAAATGGTTTGGAGTCCATGTGGCAAAAAATGGAAATGAGGTGGATGGTGTGAAGAATCTCAAATGACTTTCCATGGACTCCATGCATCTTGAGAAGGAAAAATAGTGACAACTGACAACTACTTTCAAAGACTGACATGATCATGGAATGAGCTGGAAGGCATTCAAAGCTTCAAAATCCAAAGCCAGTCCCCCAGAAAAACACTTCCCAGCAGAGAATACTGAATCCCACAAAAGTATGTGACAAAGGAGAGAGACCCCCCTAAATACGATTGGTATTAGCAACTTCCCTGTCCCTGTTCTCACTGTCCCAGTGATGAAAAAGGCAGTGAATAAGGTAGTAGTAATGATGATGAAGGCAAAAATTAGTGAAGGATTCATGTCACTGGTATATAGGTGCTAGCCCAACATAGAATATTATCACCAATCTCTTGAATGCTCAGAAATTCTAGTGCAAGCTCTTGTTCAGGAGTCCTTAGTTTGTTACATTAGTAAAGCTTTTTATTGAAAAAAATTCCTTGAAATTACTACCATAAAATGAGTCAAGTCAAACTTACTCAGGACCAGAATGAGTCAAGTTCGGCATTACTGTAATACATCCTAACAGAACTTTGCGTCCAGAGTAGGGACAGAGATTTCCGTGGTGGTGTACTTTCGTGACACTTGTGGCTATAACGTGGAACAATATCAAACAACAGGGAGTTCATGTAGAATTTAGCCAACTGTTTGAAAGTTTCAAACTGCATTTTCTCGAAAATCAACTTTTCTGACTTGACTCATTCTGGCTCGAGACCCTCG
>JAAEPI010000026.1 GCA_024232835.1 Cytophagales bacterium | reverse complement strand
AAGAGACTGTGTCGGTTCGGAGTCGTAAGAATGGAGATGAAGGGGCTCTGCCTTTGTCAGAATTTCTGACACGTGTTGAAACGGAGGCTAAGGATAGAACTTAGTATTTTGTTTTATTTGGAAATCTGTGATTATCTGGAATCCTTGCGTTAATAGTAAATTATAATTTTTTTAGAATGGAGGTGTAAAGATCTCGAAATTTCAGAGAATTAATGAAAGAATATATGCTAAGACCGTAAGAGTTGTTGGTGAAGGAGGAGAGCAATTAGGCATTATGAAAAAGCATGATGCCCTCAGCAAGGCGATGGAATTAGGCTTGGATCTGGTTGAGGTCTCACCAGATACTGATCCCCCTGTGTGTCGCCTTCTGGATTACGGCAAGCATCAATACAAACTGAGCAAAAAATCACATCAGAAAAGCCGTACAGTTCAGTTAAAGGAAATTCGGGTCAGGCCAAAAATTGGCGCACATGATCTTCAGACAAAGATAAAAAATGCAAGAAAGTTT
>JAAEPI010000025.1 GCA_024232835.1 Cytophagales bacterium | reverse complement strand
GATTACTGGAAGTCATACGAACATATTGTTCCTAAGGACAAACACATTCAATCAAAAGCAGAAACTTTTACTGTAGAAGCCTATAATAGCTTGTTCAGGCACTTTTTAGCAAGAATGAGAAGAAAATCAAAGTGCTATTCAAAAAGTGTTGAGATGCTTACTTTGTCCGTTTTGCTTTTGATGCATCATAGAAATAACACATTAACTATACATAGTTAGCAATGCCAAAAATCGAATAGTTCTAAGAAACAGAATATGACCCTCCTCTGACAAATTACTCTACAAAAGAAGTGCCGTGTTGATTTATCGTCTGTGGGAAGGTGAAAAAACTACTGGTGAAAAGTGAGCAAGGGAATATCAATATCTATTGCGATTGCTTTAGTGACCGATTTCACAAACAGCCTTTCAAAAAGATTATGAGTTCGCGACATCATGCAAAGCATGTCAAGGTCGTGTGAGGTGGTGAAATCCCTAATCCCTATTATCACAGATTCTGCTGAAACGATCCGGATTGAAGCGTTGGGCAAAGAAGCAAGACTTTCTTTGATCCTATCGATTTGCTTTTGCTCGTCTCTATTGATCTCATCCGCTATATGGAAAACCATAACTTCAGCATCAAACAAAGATCCTAGTGCTTTCAAGATATTTAACGGTCCATAGTCCGGCACACTTAGAAAATCCGATGCAAAGCCAATTTTAGAAAGAGGGAAGTCATGGTAATCTTCGGGTATCACCATGACCGGAATTTCTGATTGGGTAATTGTATCAATTGCGTTTGTCCCAAGTAAGCGTTCTCCCATAGTGTGCTGGGAACGAGTCCCCATTACAATCAAGTCAATTCCCTTTTTCTTGGTTTCTGAATAAATTGCATCGGACAGGTAAGAAACAAACCGATCATCTTCATGAGGCACATCCTTGAGCTCGATAATCTCTGATTCTAGTTCTTTGAATGAACTCTTCACCTGTTCTTCATAATCACCGACAATAGCCTCGATCATATGACCATCCGGCATGGATGCGTGTATGTGTACTGCATTCACCATGTGGATTTTTGCTTCTGCCTTCTTTGCAATTTTTATAGCAGCTTTCAGAGCATTTTTAGATGATTTGGAAAAATCAACGGGAATAAGAATATTTTTAATTTTCATCGTAGACATTTGAAATCTAGTAACCTTACTTGGTAATAAAAGTACAATTCATTCACTAGAAAAGTTACGATACAGACAAATAAAAAAGGCCAAGAGATATAAGAGTCTTTCGGCCTTTTAATAAAGTCGTTTTTGGTATTACACTAATGTGGTGCCATTTGCCCGTGCTTTTTTCAGCATCGCTGTGATCCCAATTTTATTGATGGTTCGGATCACAGAAGTAGTCACTTTCAAAGTGATCCACCTGTCCTCTTCAGGGATATAGAATCTCTTCTTCTGAAGATTTGGATTGAACCTTCTTCTGGTCTTATTCTTAGCATGAGAAACGTTGTTTCCTACCTGTGGTCGTTTCCCTGAAATTTCGCAAACTTTTGACATTTTTAGTCGATTTTCAAAAATGGAGTGCAAATATCGGGATTTGACTTTCAAAAACAAACCCAAGTTCCGATTTTTGTTCAAAAAATGAAAGGCATAGATGACATGATTGTTTCATTTTTCGGATCCTGAACTCTCATAAAATCCTTCGAGAGCTCTACCAGATTCCATGTAAGTAATTCTCCATCCTTGTCTCTGGTGATTACTAATTGAGTTTGATCCTCATTAGTGAATTCCCATTTTCCCGTTTCAATGCCATTTTCCAACGTATTCACTTCCATCTTGCCATCTTTGTTGAATATAAAATACAATTTCTCCAGTTCCTCCCTTTGGTTTTCGGGCGCCTCTTTTTCCTCTGTTGGTAGTAAATCTATCATCACTTTCATCTCCTCAGGTAAATCTTCCATCACATATTTCTAATGATATCTTCCACTTTCGACATAGATTTCTTCTTTGGATTTGTCCAAATCCTACTTGAACGATCAGGAGAATTATAATAAATAATAGGTTCTTTTTCATAATTTTCATTTTCTACCCAATCTACAAATTTCTAAAAAAATCTCCTAGCGGATTGAAATTTGAAGAAAAGTTCATCTACACTATTTCCAGCAAGTTCATTGGTGCTCAATAGCGAAAGCTCTAATTTTGATTCACAACAAGAAACAACTTGATTATGGAAGAAGTGACAATCACAAGTGAAGATTTGATGAAGCTAGAGAATGAGCATGGTGCGCACAATTATCATCCATTGCCTGTGGTGCTTGATCGCGGGGAGGGTGTACATGTTTGGGATGTAGAGGGAGTCCGATACTTTGATTTTTTATCGGCCTACTCAGCCATAAATCAGGGGCATTGCCATCCAAAAATTATTTCAGCTTTGAAGTCCCAAGCCGAAAATCTTACCCTTACGTCAAGGGCATTTTATAACGCAGAACTTGGCGTATTCGAAAAATACATCACTGAATATTTTGGTTTTGACAAGGTACTACCCATGAATACGGGTGCCGAAGCTGTGGAAACCGCTATCAAAATTTGTCGAAAGTGGGGATACGATAAAAAAGGGATTGCCACAGACCAAGCTAAGATCATTGTCTGTTCCAATAACTTTCATGGCCGCACGACTACTATTATTTCATTTTCTAATGATCCCGACAATGGAAATTTTGGCCCTTACACGGCAGGATTTGAACGAATTGAATACGATAATTTGGATGCATTAAAAAATGCTCTTCAAGATACCAATGTAGCCGGCTTCCTGATAGAGCCAATACAGGGAGAAGCTGGAGTCATTGTGCCCAACGATGGATTTCTAAAAAGTGCATTTAAGATGTGTCAAGAAAATAATGTACTCTTCATTGCCGATGAGGTTCAAACTGGAATTGCACGAACAGGAAGACTCCTTGCTTGTGATCATGAAGACGTGCACCCAAATATTCTTATCCTCGGGAAGGCGCTCTCAGGTGGAGCCTATCCGGTATCAGCGGTCCTTGCTGACAATGTGATAATGGATGTAATCCATCCCGGCCAACATGGAAGCACATACGGTGGAAATCCGATTGCTGCAAAGGTGGCAATTGCCGCTCTTGAGGTAGTGAAAGACGAAAGACTTGCAGAAAATGCAGAAAAGTTGGGTCAGATATTTAGGGATCGGATGAACGCTCTTGTAGCAAATTCTGATACAGTAGTTCTTGTCCGTGGTAAGGGTCTTCTCAATGCGATTGTCATCAATGATACTGAGGATAGCTCTACTGCGTGGGACATATGCGTCAAGCTCAAAGAAAATGGCCTGTTGGCTAAACCCACTCACGGCAACATCATTCGATTTGCTCCTCCATTAGTCATGACCGAAGATCAGCTTAACGAGTGCTGTGACATTATAGAGAAGACTTTGGCAGAGTTTTAGGCGCTAATTGGGTCTACTGAGAAACCATAAAATTGTTCGATTCTCCTGTACTCAATCGGGACTATGATCATCAAGCATATGTGTAATCTTGAGCCATAAGTTGGATCAATGAAAACATGCATAAGTAGAATATTCTAGGCTAGAGTAGTTTCACATTGTCGAGTCCATTTGATCCATCACTGTTCGTTGAGATTTGCTGTAGGCTGGGAGATGAAATCAAAGCTCAGATGTAACTTCTCCCTATTTCGACCAGACGACAAACGAGCGTCAAATGGAAATATGGCTGGCCCATGATGAGCATGTTCTTTCTCTGATAGATGGTTACGGAATAAAGTCAGCAGGAGGTTTGTGGTGATTGGGGGGTGAGTTTCACTTTACGATATGTTTCACTTTAGTGAAACTTTCGTTATCTTTGTTTCGTGAGCAATAAAGCACGCACAGTCATTTTCTATAAAGACTATTTT
>JAAEPI010000024.1 GCA_024232835.1 Cytophagales bacterium | reverse complement strand
TAAGTATGCTGCGACACAAATATTTACAACAAAACAAAGGACGCGACCACACCTTCCAATCAATCATTCTGGCCGGAGTGCATGATGTCAAAACCCTTAAACAAAAAATCCGCCCCGGTAGAGATTCAGGCTACAACAGTCCCTGGAACATAGCCATTGACTTTGAAGTTGATTTGAGTTTCGCCGCTCACGAAATTGAAACTATGGTGCAGGATTACAGCCAAGATAAGGGCATTGAACCGAACATCCCGGCCATTGCCAAGCAGTTGTACTACTATACCTCTGGTTATCCCTACTTGGTCAGCAAACTGTGCAAATTTATTGATGAAAAAATCATCCCCCAACGAGACGATAAAAACTGGTTAGTTGATGATGTTGAAACCGCCTTCAAAATGATTGTGGACAAGGGGTATACCACCACCCTGTTTGATAGTTTAACCAAGAATCTGGAAAACAATGAGCAATTGTATAACTTGGTTTTTCAGATTGTGATTAATGGGAATAGTTTTGATTTTACCATTGCCAACCCGGTCATTAATTTGGCTCATTTGTATGGCATTATTGGGCAATCAAATCAGGGACGTTGCCAGATTCATAATCGTATTTTTGAACAGCGGATTTATGACTATATGCTGTCGAAATTTATCCAAAAGAATTATGGTCAAGTGAACGGGTTTGGTGGTCCGGACTTTTATATCTCTGATGGTCTGGATATCAAACTGATTTTACAACGGTTCCAAGTCTTTATGAAAGAACATTATTCCAATCGGGATGCCCAATTCCTGGAACGGGAAGGCCGCTTACTTT
>JAAEPI010000023.1 GCA_024232835.1 Cytophagales bacterium | reverse complement strand
TGCGTGACCAGGCGCTGCCTGAAAGCTTAAAAAGAAACAAAACACTTTTTTTCGTGCCTGATGTGTGGCCAGGTCTTGAGCATAACAAAGCGAGAGCATCAAACAACCGGCCTCGCACCAAAAAGTTCCCCGACCAGAACACACGCCAAAAAGCAGCAGCAGCAGCAAGGCAAGGCAAGGCAATTTTATTTGTATAGCGCATTTCATACACAGGTGCAACTCAATGTGCTTCACAAAAAATAAAAGTAAAAAAGAAAGGAAACAAGGAAGAAATAGAGTCAAAGAAAATGTAAACATTAAGATAAAACATTAAATAATTAGAATAAAATAAAAATAATAAAATTAATAATAATAGTAATTAAAAAACATCTCATGTAGGGCTGCTAGGGGAAGGCATCTGAGAACAGTTTCGTCTTGAGTCTAGATTTAAAGCTATCAACAGTGGGTGCATTCTTTACATCATCCGGAAGCTGGTTCCAGAGCTTTGCAGCATAGGAGCTAAAGGCTGCCTCTCCACACTTTGTTTTGACTTGTGGAATTACCAGCAAATTATTCTCCATTGACCTTAGTGACCTGGTTGGTGCATACCGCTGAAACATATCCAGTAGGTAGCTGGGTCCCATCCCATTTAATGATTTAAACACAAGAAGCAATGCCTTAAAATCAATTCTATAGCTCACTGGGAGCCAATGCAGCGATCTCAAAATTGGGGTAATGTGGTCAAACTTCTTTGTTTTCGTAAGAACCCTTGCTGCCGCATTTTGGATTAGTTGAAGCTGTTTGATGGTCTTTTTGGGGAGGCCTGTAAAAAGGCTATTGCAGTAATCAATCCTACTAGTCATTAAGGCATGCATTATCTTCTCCAGATCATGTTTTAACATAAGGCCTCTATGTTTAGAAATGTTTTTTAGGTGGTAAAATGAAGACTTAGTAATGGATTTCATGTGACTATTAAAGTTTAGGTCGCTGTCAATAAGGACACCAAGGTTTTTAACTGTATCCCTTGCTTTGAGCCCCTTAGTTTCAAGGAAAGTAGCAATCTTTAGTCTCTCCTCCTTTTTCCCAAATATAATTACTTCAGTTTTATCTGTGTTCAGCTGGAGGAAATTGTGAGACATCCAATTGTTAATTTGGTCAATGCAATGATAGAGTGATTTGAGAGGGGCGTAGTCATTGGGGGACATAGATAAGTAGAGTTGGGTATCATCCGCATAGCTATGGTAATTTATTGAGTTAGTCTTGATAATTTGTCCGAGTGGTAGCATATACAGATTGAATAATAGTGGTCCCAGGATGGAGCCCTGGGGGACCCCACAGTTCAGAGACATCGGTGATGAGGTATGGCTTCCAATGGCAACAAAAAAACTTCTTTGTTGTAGGTACGACTTTAACCAGTTGATCACTATGCCTGTAAAACCAACCCAGTGTTCGAGTCTATGTAGAAGTATGGTGTGATCAACCGTGTCGAATGCTGCACTTAAATCTAATAGCACCAAGACTGATGTTTTGCCAACATCATTGTTCAGACGTATGTCATTCATAACTTTAGTAAGAGCTGTTTCAGTGCTGTGATTGGCACGGAAACCTGATTGAAACTTATCAAAATAACTATTAGATGTTAGAAAAGCAGTTAATTGGTTAAAAACTATTTTCTCTATTATTTTACCGATGAATGGTAGATTAGATATGGGCCTATAGTTGTTTAGTACCAATGCATCCAGGTTGTTCTTTTTCAATAACGGTTTTACAACTGCTTCTTTCAAACATGCAGGGAATGTGCCAGTTTGTAGTGAGGTATTAATGATCTGAAGTACATCATGTGATATCAGGTGTAAAATGGATTTGAAAAACGCTGTTGGCAGAATGTCTAAGTCGGATGTAGAGGAACTAAGACTTTGTACAGTTCTGTTAAGAATGTCCAAATTAACTAAATGAAAAGTTGTCATTAGGTTGAGATTCAACTTCACTGTAGGAAATTGGTCCACATTTTGGGCCGGTTGCACCTGTGTGAGTATGTTTGTACGTATTTTATCAATCTTTCCTTTGAAAAAGGATGCAAACTCATTGCATTTGCTGACTGAGAGGAACTCAGAGGGCATTTGATGTGGGGGATTTGTTAGTTTTTCAACAGTGCCAAATAGCACACGTGCATTATTGATATTTCTATTAATTATGTCAGAGAAAAAAGACTGTCTAGCTTTAGAAATTTCTAGATTGTATTTGGAGAGCATGTGTTTATAGATTTGATAATGGACTTCAAGTTTGGATTTTCGCCACCGTCTTTCAGCTCTCCTACATTCCTGCTTTTGCAATTTAACTGTTGGATTCATTCTCCAGGGTGCTTTTTGATGGCCCACTGTTTTGATTTTTACAGGTGCAATAACATCCATAATATGGGTCATTCTTGAATTAAAATTAACCATGAGATCGTCCGCACTCTCTGAAGTTTGACTTTGGGTTTCTGAGAGTGCCTGTTGAAAGAGAGCTGCTGTCCCATCTTTGATAATTCTCTTTTTGACCGTAACAGATTCCCTTTGAGCATGAGGGTGCAAAGAGATTTGGAAAAAAACACAAAAATGGTCAGAAAAGCCAAAGTCCTTGACAGTAGCACAAGCGTTAAGACCCTTTGTTATGACTAAGTCTAGAGTATGACCTTGATTGTGTGTTGGTCCTCTTACATGCTGTGTAAGGCTAAAAGTATCAATTAGACTTAAAAATTCCTTAGCATAGGCATTCTCTAAATTATCAACATGTAAGTTAAAATCTCCTGATATAATCACGCTTTCATACTCCACACAAACATTTGATAACAGCTCACCAAACTCCTCCAGGAAGAGTGGTGCAGAAAGTCTTGGAGGTCTATAAATAGTCAATAACAGTATGTCAGAAGAACATTTCAGAACTGCACTTAAGTATTCAAACGATGTAAAGTCACCAAGTTCTGTCTTTTGACATTGAAACAGTGCCTTGTAAATAATTGCTATCCCCCCTCCCTGTTTATTCTGCCTTTCTGTACTAATGAAATTAAAGTGTGGGGGAGTTGCTTCTATCAGGGTGATACAGCTAGTTGATTTTTCCAGCCAGGTTTCAGTTAATAGTAAAAAATCAAGGTTGTGGGTACAAATAAAGTCATTCATTACAAAAGGCTTGTTTTTGAGAGATCTAGCATTCTGCAGAGCTAATTTGACATTAAGCACTGGAATGATTTCCACTGAAGCATTCTGAGGTTTTTTAGGGACAGGCCTGAGATTCGCCAGAATTGGCAGAATGAACACATGTCCTCGCGGGTCTTCGCTTAGTTGTTAAAACAGGAATAGAGAGATTGTCCACGGGTCCCCTTATCTGCTTATTTTCAAAACTACCATTACTGTGTGGGCAGGGACCCAATTTATATCAGACTGTGCATTCAACAAAGTCATCACTATTTGTACTATTGTACTCCAGAGCACAGGCAGGGGGTGTTGGCGGGGCCCTGCCTTTTTTGGGTGCAATAGTGGGTGGAAGTACCGTTTCAGATTTTGGGGTAGAAAGAGGTTGACCTTGAGAAATATTTGTGTAGGAAGCATGGTTGGAATGTCTGGGGGTAGAAAATGACGATCTGGCGAAGGGGAGTAGCTTCGCCATAGCCTCTGGGAAACGCAGTCTGGGTGATGGAGATGTTGATGATTGTGTTTCGTTGTTCCTGAGAGGTGGTGATGGCATTGGCGCAGACTCAGGAGGTAGTGAAGGTGTCAATGGCGCTTTGCCAGGGCTTGGTGTTGGCGGTCTCGGGGGTGGTTTTGGTTTTGAGGAAACCATGTTGCCCGTTCTCTGTGTTGACAATCGCTTTTTGGCAGACCTGGGTGGTGGTGTTGGTGTCGCCAACGGGATGTTGCCAGTCCCAAGAGGAGGTGAACACTTGTCTTCCGGTGAGTGTTTTCCTGACAGCTTCTGTGAGAGCTCTCCCAGCTTCTCTGAAAGCTGGATCAGTCTCTGGCGAGGTGTGTGTTCTGATGAGTCAGTCATCCCGTTGATTTCCATATCAGCTGAGTTGACATGAGCTGATGGGGACTCGGCTGCGTCATCTGTGTGTGTGCTTTTGCTAATCAGTGGGTCAGTTTGTACTCCGGCAGAGACTGTATCAGGCACAGTTTCAGAGGGCTTGTTGATATGTCCGTTTGTCTGAGTGGATACAGATACTCCTCGTTCATCAGCAAGTGCACCCAAGGAGTGAAGATATTGGTCTGCAAGAGCCTTGGCGCCAGTCCAGCTCAGTTCTGCACTGTTCGGTGTGAAAAGTACTCTGCGTTTCCAAAACAGATTGAAGTTGTCAACAAAGTTCATTCCTGCGGCCTTGCACGACTTTGCCAGCCAGTTGTTTAGACTAAGTAGTCGAGAGAATGCATAGTTTCGATAACATGGTGCTGGTATTGGGCCACTGATGAAAGATGGTATTTCAAGCTCTTTTAGAGTTGAAAATAAGTCCTCAAAATCATGTCTGACAGTTAATTGCTCTCTGAACAGGTCATTACCACCACAGTGGACAATTATGCGATCGATACATTTGTGGTCAGACACTAATTGTGGAATACTATCCTTGGTCTCACGCACTGAAGCATGGGGCAGACAGGACACTGTGATAGATCCACTTCTAACATTTCTCACAGTGAAATCACCGACAACAAGTGTTGTGGGAGACACAGGTAGCTGCCGTCTAGCTTTGTTTATGTTGTTCCAATGCAGTCCACGTTCAGTTTTTATTCTGGGAGCAGCTGGTTCCAAGTTTGCAAGGCACTCAAATCGATTTTGAAGTTTTATGGGCTGTTGGATACGAGCTTGCTCGTGCCCTGAGAGTGTTGGTTTGACAGCAGCAGACCGCAGTGGTGTTGAAGTAACAACTTTGCCTCTATTTTTGGGTTTAGCCCCTTTGCTTTCCCAGTAGGCAGTACTCACATTTTGCTTTGTGAAGCTGTTGCCAAGCGATTCGTCCAGCGTGATAAAACCTGCCAGTAGTTGGTCCGCTTTTTCATTAGCGGCACCTGTTGCAGGACTCCCTTCAATCTTTGCATCCATTAATGATTCCAGGGCAGCAATCCGTTGTTCCAGCAGTATCCACTTTTTGGAGTGTTGTTGTCGCATTTTGCAGTAGTCTCAGCTCAGCAGTTGTTTTGACTTCTAAGTTCTCTTGTGAAAACACTAATACATGAAAAAATCCTGTCTTTCTTTTCTAAACTTGTTAAGTGTAACTACATATAACTGAGGGCAAATAAAATCCAAGATATAGTGGGAAAAAGCATAGAAATAGAAGTTAGGCAGGAGCAAAGCAGAAAAGCGACCTACTCGCTTGAGTAGGAGGAGCATTCAACATACAGTATGTTACACATTCTTTCTGTTTTCATGTATTCCATGAAGATCAGTTAACAATACAACATGTCATATAACATACACTAATGTCCTAATTCCACTTGCTTTGTACCTGGAAATTGCATGAGTTTGCTTTGACCCTGATGGCAAATGGATTTGGC
>JAAEPI010000022.1 GCA_024232835.1 Cytophagales bacterium | reverse complement strand
TATGTGACTTTTACCATCAGCATACCGGGTGATCAGGCAGGAGTTTAGCCATGACGTTTTATCTGGGAGGGAGGGTCGGATGGTATCCAGCAGTTCTTGAATAAGTTCTGGTGTTTCCCTCGGTGCATGATAAGCTCCAGTGTAGAAATATCCAAATTCGCCAAAATATATAACATCACGGCTGCCGCCAACAGTCTTAAATTCATCAGAAGACGCTTCCAGGAACTCCATAAGTTTAGTTTTCAATTTGTAGTTAACATCCAAGCAATCAACTTAGAAGGTCCATGACTAACCCATTTTGGGACAAACTTTACTTCTAACATTTAAATTACCTCAATAAATTTATGGAGAAAAAGGAGTAAAATGGAGAAAGTGACATCAATTTGACCTAAATTCTCCATAAAAATCTTCTCCATTTTACTCCATTTTACTCCATTTTATGACATTGGCCCCGCCCCGATACAGTTTGTGGTCTATTTGAATTGTTATCTCCACAACTTTCACTCAATTTTCGAGATCGCTTCTCTCTATTAGAGGAATCTGGTCTTTTATAAGATTCACTCTTAGAAGGATCAGGTCTTCTATAGCGTTCTTTGGACTTTACAGGTGGCTTTCGTCTTTTAGTACCAAT
>JAAEPI010000021.1 GCA_024232835.1 Cytophagales bacterium | reverse complement strand
CGGATGGAATCACAAATTCACTGTTGACCGAACGGCCTTCCAGTGCCTTGGTGGTATTCCAAATGCAGAGGTGAACTGCTTGGAAGGCAAGGTTGATTTGATGGTTTTCAAACAGTTTTCTGCTACGGGCGATTTCTACCCAGACAATTTTAGAGACAAAATTGATCTTCAAGGCTTTCCTACTTTTCTATTTGCTCTCGTTCACAACAAAGTCCAGAATTCTTTTTACTATGTTGATCACAATTTTGAGATACGCAACTTCATCAAGGAAATTGAATTACACCCTCGAGATCAAGACCATTTTTTTTTCGAGCACCCAACGTTAGAGGAGCTTAGGGATTCAAGGCCATATGTTGAAACACCAACTACTCCAAAGAAAAAGGACGGGTTCTATCTAGTCGATAGAGGTTAACTGGTGATTTATTAATGTCTGATAGTAAATTTTGAAAGAAACACACTTTCTTCAATCAGAATTATGCGATTAACTTTTAGGCTTTGATGTCGCGTCAAAGCCTTCGCACCGTTATGAACTGGTTTAATTGAGCAGGACACTTTTCCCCTCTGACAGG
>JAAEPI010000020.1 GCA_024232835.1 Cytophagales bacterium | reverse complement strand
CTTAACATTAGCAACTAATTGAAAGCCAACGTAATACATGAGAACCTTATTTTCATGACGAATAACATCGCCAAGAATGACACCATTGTCATCGAAACAGCCCGCCTTGCCTGTGCCGAGAACTGGTTTGTCTGATACGCCCAGTACTTTATTTGGATTGAAAGCATCAACATCAACAAAACCTATACGACTTACGCCCTGATCGTCACGGAAGCCAGCAAAAACTCGAATGACTTTTTGAGACAAGCGGAAAGGTGTAGGTGTCAAAGCAGTATGTTGAGCCCATGGCATACGGCCGTCGGGTGCGAATATCAATCCTTTTTTTTGCCACGTTCGCATTGAAGGTAATTGCTTCCAGTTATTAAAGAAAACTCATTCAAATAATATTGAGTTTCTTAGTCCGTGTCGCGATCAGTATTTGTGATAACTAGGTCGGGCTTCCATGTCATAAAGACAGCCTAGGAACCAATTTATTAAAAAAATAAGGAAAGAAACTTGATTCAAGGCTTTCAGTTTTGGTGATTTGATAAATATGCTTCTAAGAGATGGTGCGATCTAGGCACTATGGTCCAATTTGAATAATCGG
>JAAEPI010000019.1 GCA_024232835.1 Cytophagales bacterium | reverse complement strand
TAGTTATTATAGTCGTGATTTCCGGGCCCAGTTGCCACACAACATAGTTTTATTCTACTGTCCGATCTTTCTGGTATACTTTTGCATCCATTTGCTGAATATTTTTTATGTAAGGAATTATGGGAGTCTTAAAGGGTTTTATAGTTTTTGTCGGGAGAATTTGTTCAAAAACATCTTTTTGAAGGGAAGAATTGGTCTATTGGTATCAGAATGTGTTTTATGGCTTTTTGGAATGAATCTTGTTATGATAATATTGACAAATCCAGGGATTGTCAACCCGGGTCCTAATGGTCCTGGTAATGGGTCCCTGTCAAATCTTAATGTTTATTACCAAAATGTCCGTGGTCTCATCCCCTTCGGCGAACTTGGTAAAGAACATCCCATGCTAGATAACACAAAATGCCTTGAAATTTCTACCTACATGAATCATTCCAAAATAGATGTTGCAGTATTGAATGAAACATGGTTAAAAAAGTCTGTTTCTGACAATGAAATTTTACCCCCAGACCGATATAAAGTTTTTCGAGCTGATAGAACGAATAAGACTCATCCTCCTGACCCTTCAAATCCTAACCGATTCAAAAGTAATGGGGGAGGAGTTTTGGTAGCTGTACGAACAGATTTAAAGCTAACATCTAAGGAAATTAAACTAGGAGACGGTGCGGAAATCCTTGCTGTTGAATTTACAACATCTGTGGGGGTAAAATTCATTATTTGTACTTGCTATAGAGTTGGCACTCTGGGTACGGTGAATCACGATAAAATTGTAAGTGCGTTAAGAGTTCTTCTCAAGAGAAGAAAACTTAGTAAAATATTTGTCATAGGAGACCTCAACCTTCATGGTGTGTCATGGGATAACCTAAGAAGTTCTTTGCCCATTGAGCAGTTGTTTGTTGATTCCTTCATTGACCTGGGGCTAGCTCAGTGTGTAATGGATCCTACCCACCAGAAAGGAAATACATTAGATATTTTACTAACTAATTCTGAGGCAAGTATTGATGACCTGAAGGTTCTCGATCATGACAGTATCTGTAAATCTGACCATTTTCCCATTAATTTCAAAATTAAAGTTAAGATTTGTAAGAAAAAGCCTGTAAAGCGTATATGTTATAACTTTAAAACCGCTAACTGGGACGGGCTCAATCACGACCTTTGTCATGTGGACTGGGATGCTCTGCTCAGCTGCACTGAACCAGAAATTGGCTGGAGAAAATTCAAGGGTAAACTATCTG
>JAAEPI010000018.1 GCA_024232835.1 Cytophagales bacterium | reverse complement strand
CTTTGTCTTCAACTTCTCTAGTATAGCAAATGAGATTCAATAAATAAATAACTCGCTGTGTTATTCTTTATCTTCAATGGATTTAAAAAAGAGTTGGCTCTCTTCTATGATCGTTTCCAGTGGTTCTTCTTCAATCGTCAGACCAGTAGGCAGAGACTCTATAAAAGAAGAAGCGTAACTGGATTCAATAATACGTCTATCTAGAATAATCCAGATTCCTTTGTCTTTTTTCGAACGAATCAGTCGCCCGATGCCCTGTTTAAATTTCATCACAGCACGTGGAAGCAAGTCATGTACAAATGGATTCAAGCCTTTTTCAGTCAGCATCGCATGCCGATTTTTGACTAATGGCATATCCGGTGAATCAAAGGGCAGTTTGGTCAGCACTACTATTTTGAGCTCTTCCTCTGGGAAATCGACCCCTTCCCAGAAGCTGTCGGAACCTAACACCACTACTTCCTTAGATTTTTTTACCTGTTTGGCTATTCTGACAGGTGTTCCAGAGATATTCTGAGCCAGTATCGTCTTATGATGAAGACTGGATTTTTTCTGCAGAATAGAGTACACTGCCTGAATTGTCTCTTGTGAACGGAACAGAATCAAGGCATTTTCATGAGTGCCTT
>JAAEPI010000017.1 GCA_024232835.1 Cytophagales bacterium | reverse complement strand
TTATGGCGGCATGGAGAAGGAAACTATCCAATTTAATGAAGAGACATTGTGGACAGGTCAGCCACACGATTATGCTCATGAAGGAGCCCATGAGGTTTTTAATGAGCTTAGACGGTTACTTTGGGATGGAAAACAAGGTGAAGCGCATAACCTTGGGAATGAACGTTTTATGTCTCAACCATTCGGACAGCTTTGTTATCAACCTTTTGGGAATATTCTACTGGATTTTCCTGGACATGACAAGGCAACAAATTTTAAACGAAGACTGGATTTGGAGGATGCACTTTCATCAGTACGATATGAAGTTGATGAGGTTAAATTCACACGTGAAATTTTTGCTTCAGAACCAGATCAGACAGTAATAATAAGAATTGAATCTTCTAAGAATGGTGCACTGAATTTTAAAGCAGGATTGGATTCTCCACATTCTATATATAAAGTAAGTGTTGACGGTAATGAAATTATTATAACAGGAAAAGCGAATAATTATCCAATGGAATTGGGGAGGGATGGAAAACCTTATCCTGAAAGTAAGCTTACT
>JAAEPI010000016.1 GCA_024232835.1 Cytophagales bacterium | reverse complement strand
GATTGTGTGGGGTCACTAAAATAAAACATAAGTAGGGGCGGGACGAAAGTGACATTATTCAGGTCGGATTCTCAAATTCACTAGGTCACACCTTAATTAGGACTATCGACCCCTATGATAGTATGATGACCATTGAGACCGGTTTGAGACCCCAAAACCATCTAAACATAAAAAGCCCCAAGGTTTTAAACCCCGGGTACCCCAAAAATAGCAAAAATTTCTAAATTCTAAAGTAGGCTTCTGAGGCTTTCAGAACCTTCAAAAATCGAAGTAGCATTCTACCTAAACCCATCAATCCCGAAGTTCTAGGACCTTCCTGACCCAAGATATTCCATATGGGGTCCATTGCTGCCAATCGAGGCCCAATATGCACCCAATATGGACTGCAATTATTAAGGCTCAGGAAGGTGCTAGAGCTTTAGGGTTTTGTGGTAACATAGGTTTGGGTAGGGTGTTATTTTGATTTTTTGAGGTTCTGAAACCACTAGAAGCTCACTTCAGAAGCTATAATTTTGTATTTCGCTGCATATTAGTAGGGGACGCCCAAATTATGCTTAGAATAATAAAGTCCTGGAAGGTTTAAAAATTTCGGAAATGATGGCAAACAAGCAAACAATGTTTTAGGTGGGCTGCATTTTGATTTTTCAAGGTTCTAAGAATATATTGGAATTTCTAGCTGATTAGCATCGCTGAAACTATCAGTAGGAAGCCTATAGCTGTTCTACAGACTGATAACACTCTCAACATCGAATTATCATATTTCCCTCTGTTCCAACTATGTCCCAGGCTTCAAGTTCTTCCCACCCTTCCCTGTACCTCACGTCTCCTCTCATGTCACTTTGCTATCCATTTCCACCTAACAACTAACATCCCATCCCATTAACTTATTTAGTGTACTTCACTTCTGACTGCACTCTGGACCTCCAGGATCCACCTACACATACACCCTCCCTTGGCCCCTCTGCTCTCGTATATATCCCCTTTATCTTATACCCTATGGACTGACGATTTTCTCGACATTAGACTTAGAGAGATTGGGTGTTGGTCAGGGTATACCTGTAAACCAAATAGCATATCATCTCCACACATCCTTCCCACATCATCAGTCACCTCCCTCCCACTTTGAACATTGTCATTTCAATCTCCACTCCAATTTGAAACCCCAACAGACGGGAGCTGGGGGAGAGATTGGAAAGAAGGGGGAGTTTGAGTCATATGTGGATGTGGAAAAGTGGATATATGAAAAATGACATTGGTGGACATAATTGAGATAAAAGAGTAGGGG
>JAAEPI010000015.1 GCA_024232835.1 Cytophagales bacterium | reverse complement strand
TAGGGATGGTAGGAAAAATATATCTACTAACCTCAATCACTCACAATATGTTTACTGCGACCTGACATCGAGTAACATATGTACCAGTACTATAGATCTTTCTTTCAAAAGGAACCCTTATCGGGACACTATTCCTCAGAAAAGAGTTAATCTTTCTAATTATCCTAGAAAAAGGAATTTTAGAAAAGAAAAAGGATCTAATCATCATTTTAACAGAAATGAGAAATTTCCTAGATATAGAAATTCCGAGCCATACAGAACTCGAAATATATCTAACAAAAAGAGATCTATCCACTCAAAAAGAGATTTCCTCAAAAATTCCACAAAAACTATAAAAGTGGAAGAAACTATGTTGGGAACAAAACAAACCAACAAAAACAATATTCTAACTCGAAATTCGCGAAGAAACCAAGAAAGCCTAATCGAGCAGAATACAGGACTGAGAATAATTTCAAGAAGACAAAATCTGAAAATTATCGAAAGGCCCTGGAGAAGAAAATCAAAGAAGCCTCAATTTTAATTGAAAAAGCTGAACGATTACAAACTTCGATGAAAAAGTACTCCCAACAAGTTAATCATCAACTAAACTCTGTAAAAACAACAGAAAAACACCATCTCTGTCTGAGCACGACACAGCCAAATATCAACCTCCTGATCGGAAAACCAAAGAAAAGGAAGTTGACTCCGTCAGAAACGGAAGATTTGAGATTGATACAAGTCTATATCCAAGTCATGAACAATGATAGAGTTATAGAAACTATCAAAGCGGCCATAGATACCCAATCAAACGTATCTTACGCCAAGAAGAGACTGGGCAAGAAAAGGCCTTGGAAGCAGAGTGAATATCGACTCGTCAAAGGCATTGGTGGATACCAATATTCCAGTGATCCGATAACAGTAAAAGTGATCAAAGGAAGACAAATCATCAAGATCAATGCTAGAACTCCCTGTGAAGGGATGTTTGAAGAAGAAGACGGACCAGAATTATTATTAAGCGCTCAACACTGCGCTGAACTGGGAATCGATATCAACTCAGCAATGAAATATTTACTACACAAAAGAGTAAAATTTCTAAAAACAGCAAGTTCACCTCCACCTAACGATAGTTATCAAAGTTGTTATTTAGCAGAAAAGAAAATGGCTGAATACATGAAACTAACGGGAGGAACAGATAAACAACCTGTACAATGTTCTATCAAGGACGTGAAGATAAACGACATATTCTCTGAGGGACAAAAACAACAAATCAGAGACATATGTGAGAAATACCAAACAGTCTTCGCAGACAGTCCAGATGATATCCCTCCAATCATGAAAAACATTAAACCACATGTTTTCAAAACCAAAGAAGGATCTGAACCAGTTTACTGCAGAAAGCCTAACTGGGGACCAGCAACAAGAAAATTCCTGACCCAATGGACGGAAAAGGCTCTACAACAAGGATTGATGGAACCAGCTCCAGACAGTCAATGGGCTTCAAGAGTGGTCCTAGTACCGAAGTATCGTGGAAACAAAGCAAAAGGAGATACCCCAGACGACATCCGAGTCTGTGTGGACTTCACTGCTATCAACGAAAGAATCCTCAAACAACCACCTCAGTATCCAGACCCATATGAGGAAATGAGGAAAGCTTCAGGACATCTTTACTACTTTCAAGCAGACGGACAGAAACAGTTCAACAGCATCCCGTTGGCTGAAACTTCAAGGGATATGACCACTACATGGACACCACTAGGTCTCATGAGATGGAAAAGACTGATCATGGGAACAAAAGACGCTTCAGGAAGAGCTCAACAAGAATACTCAAACAGTATGTCAAGGTTCTTACCTGGGGAAATACATGATCACATTGTTAACTTTCAAGACGACTTCTTGGGATTTCACAATGATAAGTCAAAACTGATAGAAATATTTGAAGAATTTCTGAAAATGTGCTTCAAAGCTGGTATAACATTAAATCCAGCAAAGATATCCATAGGAACGAACAAAGCAAAGTTCTATGGGTTTCATCTCAACAAAGAAGGAATCTCTCCATCGGAAAGAAACTTAGATCCGGTGAAGAAGATGACTTCTCCAACTAACCGAAAACAACTCAGAAGTGTGCTGGGAGTTTTCAATCAATTTCGGCACTTCTTTCAAAGATATGACAGACTAACAACTACCATGCAAAAGTTACTAAGGAAGAACGTGCCATGGGTATGGTCAACGGAAGCAGAAAACAACTTCCAACATATCAGAAAAGAATTGATGACCGGAAAAATGTATCTGGCTGCTCAGAACAGAAAACATCCGCTGATATTGGAAACAGACGGAAGTGACGATGGATGGGGGGCAATACTGCTTCAATTGATCAACGGACAAAGACGGGTGATCAAAATGTGGTCCAAACAATGGAAGACTATGCACATGAAGCGAGCACCACCATACTACAAAGAAACAGCGGCATGGATGAAGGGAATGGAACTCGCAAGAATATACGCTGACTATTCTCCTTATCCAATACAATGCATCACTGACCACATACCTCTTACATATGTAAAGAGTACAAGTGGCAAGGGACCTGTTTCTCAATTCGTGTTAGATAACCTTGGATCTCTAGACTACACCCTCACCTATCGGAAAGGAATAAATCTGGTAGAAGCTGATGCTGTATCTAGATTCCCATGTCTAGGGCCAAAGATACTGGCTCCGGATGGCATGAGAGAAGCTTTCGACATACTAATAGCTGCTCTGCCAATGGGATGGAAACCCAAAGGAACAATATGGGTTAATGCTTTGAAAGAAACCGAATTCATGAAACAAATGATCATGCAATGGGTTTCGTTGTTTAAAGATCCGCCAGGGGCACCGAAAAGACTGACCCCTGTGACAGAACGACCTACAGTTGACAGAATAAAGAAGATTGACTACGGTCTAGGAATCTGGGCTCCTCCAGCAGATAACATCACAGAACTACTGGACGAAGCTTTAACCAAAGACAAACCCTTTGCTTGTCTAGTACCCAGCTGCTTGATACATCGAACACCGAGTAACAAAGTAAACAGAAGCAGGCTGAGACAAGCATCCAAACTGGTTCTGTTGGATCCAGAAATGACTTGGGTAGTGTATGGAATACCAACCATGAAACACAATGTCTACCCAGCAAACATGAAACAGAACACCTTTGGACATCTAACCGATCTAAGAGGAATCATCAGAAGAGGACTGGAATTCAAAGCAGAGGACTGGGTTCCAGGACAACAAAGTCTGGTGAAAGAACATCCTGACATCTATACCGATAAAGCAATACATCCCAGAAAATCAGACGGATTTGTGCTGTATCGACCAACCCCGGACGAAACAAGAGCTGTAGTACCCAAAAACAAAATAAAACCATTGGTTATTTGGCAGCATCAAGCTCTATGTCACGGAGGACACGCCAAAGTATATGCAGCTTTAAGAAAACACTACCACTGGCCAACCATGAAAAGAGACATTAGGCTTCTTGTGCAGGATTGCGCCGCGTGTCAGCTGCTAAAGGCAAAAAGGAACACTGCACATCAGCACTTCCGATCAAAAGTATTCTGCACCCCAAGAACAAGCTGGGGATGCGACTACTACGGCGTAGCCATTAGCAAAAAGGGCTACAATAACATCCTTGGAGCTATAGACCTGGCAACAGCCGAGTGCCGGTTATTCGCTTGCAAAGGGCGAACGGCAGCTATAACTACAGATTGCATCCTAGACGGAATAGTTTTAAGAGATGGGTGTCCACTAAGATTACATTCGGACGCAGCCAGGGAATTTCTATCTAAATCCCTGAAAAGACTCTGCAAACTGCTAGGATGCAACCAGACATCGACTTTAGCTCACCACC
>JAAEPI010000014.1 GCA_024232835.1 Cytophagales bacterium | reverse complement strand
TTTTTGTCTACAAGACTTTTGGGGAACTGAATCTTCATTTCGTTTCATCATGGTTGCCTACAATTTGATGAGTCTATTCAGGCATTTTGCCCTAAATCATCACAATCGGGCTACTTTGAGAACTTTGAAATCCTATTGCTTTGCATTAGGAGCTTGGACAGTAAATCATGCCAATAAAAAGGTGTTGAAGATCGCTTTACCTTCCAAAAGAAGAAACTGGATGGCCTGTTTGCTCAAATTAGTAATTCAAGCCCTCCTTTTCAATATGCTAATGCATAATCAGGGGTTAAGTTCAGGCAATTCTGAAGACTGACTGTATCCACCGGCGAACATAAAGCTAGTTGGCAAGGTGACAGCATTTCTCATATTTTGAATAAGCGATTGATTGAATTCTATACCAATCGGATTCCTTCATCCTGAAGTTGGATCAACTTCTTTTTGTACAGAACTCCAACCGACCGTTTGAAGTTCTTTTTACTCATTTGAAGCTCTAGCTGAATATCGGTGGGGTCACTCTTGTCATGGAGCGGCAGATACCCTTCATTTTTTTTGAGTGCTTCGAGGATTTGAGTGGCACCTGATTCTAGATTCTCAAGACCTGTTTGTCTTAAACTCACATCTATTTTCCGATCCGCCCGTATCGTCTTTACATACCCTTTCATCCGATCCCCTTCAAGCAAATCATGAAAGATGTCATTGGCATAAATTAATCCCTGATAGGTATCGTTGATGACGACATTTAGACCAAGGTCCGTCGTGTTTGAGATGAGCAAATCCACTTCCTGTCCTTCCTCCAGATCAATCTCAACTGTTTCATAAAATCTCGAAACTTTGGAGGTAGCCACAACTCGATCACTTTTCTCGTCTGTATAGAGATAGACAAGAATCCACTGACCGACATCCAATCTGCCCACTTGTTCTCTAAAAGGCACAAGTAAATCTTTTTCTATTCCCCAATCCAAAAATGCCCCAACCGAACTTACATCCTTTACTCTGAGATAGCCAAATTGATTGAGAACCAAATTGGGAGTCAGTGTTGTACAAATAATCCGATCTTCAGAATCACGATATACGAAAACTCGGAGTTCGTCATCTACTTTAGCATCCTTAGGAATATACTTTGTCGGAAGTAGCACATTCGTTTCGCCATTAGTTAGATAGGCTCCAGGAGGAGTTATCCGATCAAGCCTCAGTGTGTGGTATTGTCCTATCGTCATTGGTTAAGATTATTCGTTATTTTTAGATTCATAATCTACTATCACAGCTTTCAAAAAATCCAAATCTCCGACTTCTGATACCACATTCAATTTCACCTTGAGTTTTTTAGCCAGAAGTGCAATGTCTTCGTTCGTGTTAATATGCAAATCGATCGCAATCTTGAGTTGTTCAATTAAATCATCATTCAAACTAAGGACAGAGGAGAAACTTTCGCGACTTGGCGCAATAGGTGCTACGATTTGCCCAATGCTTTCATCTCGTAATTTGATCATACAGGTTCCAGCCACCATATCACCAATTCTTTGATTGTTTTTGGAGTTAGCAATAACCAACATCCCCACAATTCCATAAAAGGCAAAAACATCGATCAAACGAAAGAGCCATCTGAGCACGTAGTTTCCAAAAGAAGGTGAACTGCCATCTAACCTGACCACTTGAATTTTTCTGAAACGCTTTCCGGGAGACTGGCCCCTGAGCAACATTTCGAAGGAGAGGGAATAAAAGAATAGCGGGATTAAGAATTTCATTTGAAGCATCTCATCTAACCCCATACTATATGATATGGCTACAAAGGCAAGGGTATAGGCACCCATCAGAAAAAGATTTATAAGAAAGGCCACCACCCGATCGCCTACGGTTGCAAGCTCAAGATCAAGTATGGCATTATCGTGTGTCACTAATTTTGCCATTTGGTTATCCATTCATATCACGCTGCTTTGCTAAATGATTATAGTCGTTCAATAAGGTTTTCAGGAAAATGAAAGGTCGTTCATTGTCATTGATTTCCAATATTACTTTGGCCTTTTCTGCTAGCACTCCCGTGTTTTTGTAATTGTGAGTTTTTTCTGCTTCATCCACTGTGGTTTTAATAATATAAATGTCTTTATCACTTAGTTTTAAAACATTGAGATATCGAGGCTGATAATCATCCTCAGTGGCCTTGAGTAAAGTATCTTCAAGTGAAAACAATCGTTTTGACTGGATTACGACCGTATTTGCCAATCGATCACCTAACCTTTGACCAATGGGAGAAGTAGCCATGGAAATGATTCCAACAATGGGCAATGGCAAAAGAAATAAAATCATTGCCCAAATCATGAAAGTTTCTTCTGCGGCACTCCCTGGCGATCGTGGAATAAAAAAAATCATCAAGAACCCCAGTTTCACATCTATTGTCCGGACTAGCCAGCGAAGAATGATGTCGCCCATAGATGGTGCGCTACCATCAGTTCGAATTATTTGCAACTTTAACGCTGCTTTACCCAGTGTCTTGCCATTCCATAAGTATTCAATTAACGGTAAATAGGATATGACAGGCAGGATTATGATAACCCAGAATAGCATACCCGGATCGCCATCAAAAAGATCCGCACTAAATAGTCCTTGAAAGATCCATTGTGCGAACCAGATATAAACGCCGCAAATAGCCAAATCAAGAAGCGCCGCGAGCAGTCTTTGTCCAATATTCCCAACGGTATACTCAAGAAGTACGTTTTGCGCGGTATGAACTTTTAAATACGCCATAAACTCGCTAATATTCCGCCAATATAAATAACTCCATGAGGGAAGCATCGTTTCTAAGTCAAAATGAGGAAAAGTTTAGACAGGTAGAGCAAATTCTAGATAAAGACAGTACGCTGACACCAGATGAATCAGCTAACCTGTTCGTAGAATTAACTGATGACCTTTCCTATTCAAGGACACATTACCCCAATAGCGTTTCTACTAAGTATTTGAACTCCCTAACCCGTGGGATCTTTCAAAAACTGACGCAAGCGAGACGAGAAAAATTTGATCGAGTTTGGGTTTTCTGGAAGTACGAGGTGCCTCTGGTCGTTTTCAAGCACCGTAAGAAACTACTATATGCCTTCTTGTTTTTTAGTCTTTCCATGGCTATAGGGATTATTTCCACGCATTATGACGAAGCTTTTCCAAGAGCAGTACTGGGGGATGAATATGTTGAGATGACGTTGGCTAATATCGAGAAGGGGGACCCAATGGGAGTGTACAAGGATTCAGAATCGAATAGCATGTTTTTCAGGATTACCCTCAATAATGTTCGAGTGGCGAGCTACACATTCATCGCAGGTCTCTTGTTCTCATTTGGTAGCTATTACTTTCTATTCATGAATGGTGTAATGGTGGGAGCCTTTCAATACTTCTTCGTTACCAAGGGGTTGTTTTGGCAATCAGCTCTTACTATATGGATTCATGGTACGATTGAGATCTCATCAATTGTAATTGCGGGTGCAGCAGGAATAACGATGGGCAACAGTTTACTTTTTCCAGGGACATATCCACGAAAAGCCTCTCTAATTAAAGGGGCAAAAGATGCCCTAAAAATTAGTATTGGACTGATTCCTCTTTTCCTCTTTGCGGCTTTTTTGGAGAGTTATGTTACGCGCCTGACTGATGTTTCCAATGCCATACGTGGAGGCGTCATTCTGGTATCAGCCGGATTTATTTTATGGTATTTTGTGATCTACCCAAGGACACTTTCAAAGGAGTATACGGCTTGAAAAGAAAACTAACATACTTGCTCATTTTGTTGCTGCCATTTGCCTCATTGACACAAGATTCGGCCAGTGATGAAAGAGCTTATGAACAGGAACAACTAGACAAATTCAATTCTATGTCGAGTTATGATTATGATCGAATCATCCCTCCGTCTAATAACCTTCTCGCGAAGTTCTTTCGAGCGATAGCACGAGCAATTGTGTGGCTTTTCAGTAACGTTTTAGGCTACCTTATTATCATATTACTAATCGGGCTGCTCATTTGGATCATAGTGAAAAATACCTCGACTGGGAAAGCAAGTTTGACAATAAGAAAGAATAGAGACGATGGTTTGATTGTTATGGACAGGGAGCGACTAATGGAGGAGGACTTTGACAAGCTATTGCAAGGGGCTCTAAAGAGCAATAATTTTCGATTGGCCATTCGTTATACGTTTTTGAAATCTCTAAAGATTCTCCAACTCGCGGATCTTATAGACTGGCATAAGGAAAAAACAAATTACGATTATTTGAGAGAGCTACCCACTCACCATCATTCAGATTTTAAGCAGATTGTGTCGGTTTACGAATATGTATGGTACGGAGAATTTTCAGCTGAGAAAAATTTGTACGACCGCATGCATCTCACCGTGGATCAAATTATGAAGAGTATACGCAAATGAATAGAGCAGGGATTGTCATAGCGATTTTACTCGTAGTATTGATATCGGTGATGGCGATTCATAACGCCCTACAACCAAAGCCATTCCGATGGGATCAGTCCCTCAAAACCTACGATAAACAGCCATACGGGACGTCAGTAGTCTATGCTCAGCTGGAAAACTTGTTTCCTGATCAAGAAGTAAAAAAAGCCTCAAGCGATCTCTTTGTCGTTTATTACGATCCAAATTATTCACTTGATTACGATACTAGCAATTTTCAATATGATTGGAGTGATTCTGTGGAATATGAGGATGACTATTACATTGAAAAGGAGGAAGAAACTGCCACAATTTGGAGCACTGATGATTTGGATTATTTGTATGAGTTGCTCCCTGATGAAAAGCTTGAGTTCAATTTCATTGGAGTTGACAAATTTCTGGTCATAAATGAAGATGATTCAAGGGCATTACTCCAACACATCTACCAAGGCAATCATGCTTTGATTGCTTCACAGGATGTTCAGGGTATTTTATTGAATGAGCTAGAGATATACGTAAATACCATTTATTCTGAATCACTTAATTACTATCAAGGAGATCATGAAAAGCCAGATTCGTTAGATGCTCTTCATTTTACGGTTAAGTTCTTTGACAATGACTGGGTATCATTGAAACCAACTCATGAGATGTCGTCTATCAAAGACTATCCTGAAGGAGCCAGAGTTATTGCAAAAAACAAGAAAGGGGACGTGATTGGAATTGAGTTGAGCATTGGAAAGGGTACACTCACCTTCGTCTCAAACCCGCTGGTGTTTACCAACTACACTGTTTTGAAAACAGACGCCAGTATTAGTGAACAGCTCTTGACTAATTTGCCAAATTTGGATACACATTGGGCAAATGGTCAATGGTCAAATGCTTGGAACAGAGACCCAGATGATGACACGTCTTTACTTGCCTTCATATTGTCAGAAGAATCATTGAAGTGGGCCTTTTTCACCTTACTTTTTGCTGTACTTACTTTTTTCCTATTTGAAATAAAACGACAACAGCGTGCAATTCCAGTGATTGCTCAGCCTGAAAATGTAAGTCTTAGATTTACAGAAACCATTAGTCGATTGTATCAAATTCAAAAAGACAATCGAGAAATCGTACGAAAGAAGATGAGATTTTTGTTGGAACATATCCGCAATGATCTGAATCTAGATACCAGAGTGCTTGATGACAAATTTCATCATAGGCTGGCCCTTAAATCCAAGGTAGATGAAACAATTGTAAGACAAATGTTCATTCAGTACCATGCCTTGAAAGATAAAAATGACGTGACGGACGAAGAGTTCTTACGCTTCAATAGACTTGTACAAAATTTTAAGAAAATTAAAAAATGACTGAAGAAAATCCGATCGAATCGACATTCGAAAATAGGCTTGACCTGACCCTGTTGTCAGATCGCGTAGCAACCTTAAAAGCCGAAGTGGCAAAGAAACTTGTTGGCCAACAGAAGTTAGTGGAAATGATTGTGACAGGGATTCTTGCTGAAGGTCATCTGCTTATCGAAGGGGTACCTGGTGTAGCTAAGACCTTCACAGCAAAACTAGTATCTAAAGTGATTGACGCTGGTTTTTCAAGGATCCAGTTTACCCCTGATTTGATGCCCTCAGACATTACAGGAACAAGTATCTTTAATCCTAAGACGACCAGTTTTGAGTTTAAGCAAGGTCCAATATTCAGTAATGTCATCTTGATTGATGAAATTAACCGAGCACCGGCGAAGACACAGGCTGCACTTTTTGAATGCATGGAAGAACGCCAAGTGACCATTGATGGAAGAAGGTACGAGCTGGATGCCCCTTTTATTGTCCTTGCCACACAGAATCCAGTCGAACACGAAGGCACCTATAAACTACCCGAAGCTCAACTTGATCGTTTCCTTTTCAAGATTGATGTGGACTACCCGTCGATGGAGGAGGAGGTTCTTATTCTTGAAGGAGTTACTTCTCAGAAAATCAATTCCGATCTGACAGATATTAAAGTCGTTCTTTCCAAAGAGGAGTTGGCGAATTTTAGAAATTTGGTTAAGCAAATTCGTGTAGAGCCAAACCTGATCAACTATATCGTCCAGCTTGTTGAAAACACGCGCAAGAATCCAGACCTCTTTCTGGGCGCATCCCCAAGAGCCTCGATAGGAATCCTCAATGGATCGAAAGCTTTGGCTGCTATCCGGGGGCGAGATTTCATTACTCCCGAGGACATACGGGAAGTTACCTATCCAGTGTTGTCTCATAGAGTTGTACTTACTCCTGAGCGTGAAATGGAAGGCGTCAATACAAGTGATGTCATTAAGGAAATAATTGAGCAGATTGAAGTTCCTCGATAACACCTTTATCAAGGATATCTACCTACATTCAAACCTGCTTCGAGCATTGCTGGTTGTCGTGGGACTGTTTTGTCTTGGGTTTCCTTATCCGATTTTTATTGCTGTAGCTAAAATAGCATTGATGTGTATTATCCTGCTGATAATCATAGACTTATCGATATTATTTTCTTCAAAAAATCTTGTAACCTGCGAACGTATTATGGAGGACAAGTTGTCCAATGGCGATCACAATCCAATCATTTTGCAATTATCAGGAATGTCCGGATTCACTATGGATATTGACATAGTGGAAGAATTCCCAGACCAACTGCAGATAAGGGATATGTCGTTTTCTCTTAAAGGCCTCAAGCCTGGATTCAAAAGGGATCTGGATTATCAAATTCGACCATCTGAAAGGGGTATTTATTCATTTGGGAACACGCACATTTTTGTCCGCACGGTCATTTCGTTTATCAAACGGCGGGTAACCAAACCAACTGCTGAAGATGTGAAAGTATACCCATCGTTCATTCAGGCGAGGAAGTTTTCATTCATGGCTTTGAATGATCGCATTTCTGAAGTAGGTGTTAAGAAGATCAGGAAATTGGGTGTCAACCATGAATTCGAGCAGATACGTGAATATGTAGCTGGAGATGATTTTCGAGTCATTAACTGGAAAGCTTCTGCAAGAAAAGGTGACCTAATGGTCAATCAGTTTCAGGAAGAGCGTGCGCAAAATGTGTATTGTCTTGTAGACAAAGGCCGCATGATGCATATGCCTTTTGAAGGACTTTCCTTAATCGATTATGCAATCAATTCCTCTCTGGTGATGTCCAGCATTGCCACAGCAAAAGGTGATAAAGCAGGATTGATTACTTTTTCTGACAAGATTGGGAGTTTCCTACTGGCCAGTAGAAAGCGGATACAAATGCGAACTATTGCTGACGCGTTGTATGCTCAGGAGACAAGATTGAGAGAATCTGATTTTCTTAGACTGTACAAGAATGTGAAATTTAAGATTAAGAAAAGGAGCTTGCTTCTTCTTTTTACAAATTTTGATTCTATGGTAAGCTTAAAG
>JAAEPI010000013.1 GCA_024232835.1 Cytophagales bacterium | reverse complement strand
ATATCCGTTTCAGAGTCCCTCATGGTTTCAATAGCCAAGTCGATGGTGTTCTCCTGGAAGACACAGTCGGCGTCCGTGAAGAACAGAATATCGCCTTTACAATTCTCCGCTCCTTTGTTTCTGGCTTTGGAGGCACCAGCGTTTTCCTTCAGCTCTATCAATCGACAAGGATATTGCCGAATGATCCCGACAGACCCATCCGTCGAGCAATCGTCGACGACAACGACTTCGAAATTGTCGTTTGTCGAAGCATAGATCGCATCCAGACATTTGCCTATCGTTTCCTCTCCATTATAGTTGGGAACGATGATAGAAATTAGATCTTTCATGAATTCTTCAAATCAACACGGTATGAAAATGAGTAACCCGGCGTTTTTGTTCTTGCACAATACGTTACTATTAGTATATTAACATCTTCTCTATTCAGTTTTCATTTTGATGCCAAAGGATGGAATTGTCAAAATCTAATCGGCAAAAATGGATGCTTGGAGACGAATACCTTGTTCATAACGATAATTTTGGAGGATTGAAAGATGGCGAAAAATATAGCGATACTGATCCGGGGAAATCAGGAGGAAGGGCTGAGGATGTCTGTCGGTGCCATTATGATGGATGATTCGATCGATGTATACATAATCGACAAGAAAGTCGAGAGCAACGATAAGAACGACTTGAACATCGAATCGATCAATGATTTCGAGTTGGGGCTGTTTACGAATTGCAAAGACAACGCCGACATACAGTTCGTGTCGACCGAGGATATGGCTCCAAAACTGCCCGAATACGACCTCGTAATACCTTATTAATCATTCGTAGTTCAAAACACTATCAAGGGAAAGAACCATGACAAACATTCTTGTAATCATTAAAAAAGATGCTGATGCTACCTTGAATACGTTGGTTGGCGAATTCAAGAAATCCAATGAGGTAGAAACTCTCGATCTTAGAGAAAACAAAAACTACGACGAGATCGTCGACAAGATCGAAAAATGCGATAAGGCGATTTGTTGGTAATCGTTCGAGTGTCTTGGAATATTCTTTATTGTAAAATTT
>JAAEPI010000012.1 GCA_024232835.1 Cytophagales bacterium | reverse complement strand
TATTGTTAAATGAGTCAAGAATCAGGTAGAAGTCATTAACCACTGATATGCCTTGCTTACTTTTCACCAGTAGTTTTTTCACCTTCCCACAGACGATAAATCAACACGGCACTTCTTTTGTAGAGTAATTTGTCAGAGGAGGGTCATATTCTGTTTCTTAGAACCATTCGATTTTCATTGTACTTTTATGGAAATATTATCAATTGATAACAAACGGTATTGTTCTGAAAATAATTGGTCAATAGTTTGGAATTGATGCCCCCCCCCCTGTATGTTTGATGATTAAATAAAATTTGAAGCGTAGCTTATGCTACTCAAAAACATATCACGATCAGCCTTCATGGCTGTGATAATTTCGGTGCTAGTGTTTTCCTGTCAGCCCTTAGATGTTGACCCCCTCCCTGCCTATCTTAGTGAAGCCGATATGGAAGGCATGATAAAACTCGGTAAGAAATTGGAAAACCCCTACACAGTAGAAAACATGCAGAAAGCATGGGAGAATCTGAAGGCCGCAGGCCGGGTGGATACGGATATTGATATTACGACTTCACATCTCTATCTAAAGTTTATGCCTAAAACCGAGGAAGAGCTGGATATTTTGAAATCAGATTCTACACTAATTCTCTATGACTACCCATTGGATGTTGAAATCGAAGGAGAGGGTGATTTTTATCACGATCCTTCCATACCAATAGATCAGCCTACGTATCAATATGTTGGTGTTACCGTGGATCAGGTATTGCCCGATGGCGTGGAGTACGAAGTGCTGGCAGAGTTGTTTGTTCCCGATGAATATAAAGACGGGAAAGCCAACAGGGTAGCTGGAAATCTTTCGGAAGCCACTGTTGAGGCGCTTGTAAATGAAGCCTTACGGATTACTGGAAATCTTGAAGAAGGAGACAATCCTGAAGAAGGAGATAATGCCAGAATTACGAGTAGTTCATGGCGACCGGCAGGAAG
>JAAEPI010000011.1 GCA_024232835.1 Cytophagales bacterium | reverse complement strand
TTGCACATTTATTCCAGACAAATTTGATTTTGAACCATCGGATTTTGATTGGGGTTCCCTGAATGTAAAATGTAATAAACATACCAATTTAGAATATGATGAATTTGAAGACTGGATAAAAACACCCCTACCAGTCCAAGCTTGGGGCTTCGGAACCACCATATACCTTTATGTCCCAGATTGGAACAGTTTCAATGGTGCCAGTGGAGAGATTGTATCCCACCAATTGTCCAAGTTGCATTGAACAGTATTCTATGAGTAGAGATTCCCCACTCCTACAAGCAGTGAAGAAAGTGCACTAAAGGATACTGCTAGAACTATGTTCATACGAAGGTAGACCACCTAGTCTGGACCACTTCAGAGGCAAAACAGTCGCACAGCGCTTTCAAAAATGCATTCACTTTGGCATTCTTTTTGAAATCGCGTGGACTATTGGCTGGCCTAGGCGGCATTGGGACAATGTGGCTCCAGTGATACCACTGAATGGAATGAATGCATCAAAAAATAAATAAATATTGAAGTGAGATGACAGGTCGATCATACAATATCTTCCACAGGATCCAAATTCAGCAAATAAAACAAATTGCTTGCAGAATCCAAAATAACATCTGCAATAGTTCCCTCATGTGAATTGCCCTCATCAATGACCAAAATTTTCTTTCCAATTGGCAGTGGTGTTGGATTGCCATCCAGGTCGAAGTGAATAAATTTGTGCTCTTCAACGTAATGCTAAAAAAAGAATAGCTTAGGTTTGATGGACACAAGGTAGTTACGAAGCATCACAATGGGCTAACAGCCATGATTTTGTCCCGAATTTCATTCAGTTTCTGTTTTCTTTCAGGAGGCTTCATATGGGGCTGTTCAAACTCCTCATAGTGTGGCATTTCTCCCCCCACAGCCAAACCTACAGCGCAGCAACTGTAGTTGAAAAACAGATTCAATTTCATTGGCTTTCCATTGTCATTCACAGCCTGCGAAGCAGAAGATAGTTGTTTAAATCGTGATTAGCCATGGAAACTATTATTGTTTTCGTACCACGACATGATTGTGCTGTGGTATTATCTTCCCAATTTTTTCCAATCGTTTGCGTTCAGATAACATTTCAAATGCTGAGCCCATGGTTGTGGGGAAATGGCCTCGATCCAAACTATGGTCCCTTCCAGGACTTTCACTCCTCGTGTCTTCCAAATCCAGCCCTTCTACCAATACTTGCTTGTAGTTCACTTTCTTTCGAGTCCGCCTAGGATAGGCCTGAAAGAAATACAAACAGACAAAATATGGTGTGCAAACAAAAACAGTAAGCTTCATTAATTGCATAAATATTAGCAAACCTCTTCCTCATCTTGTTTGCTATCCCCTCCTTCAT
>JAAEPI010000010.1 GCA_024232835.1 Cytophagales bacterium | reverse complement strand
CTTTGTCTTTTTTTCTCAATTGATTGATATTAGAGTTTTCTTTTGGGTTTTGCATTTCATCTTTAATCAACTGTCTCTGCGTTAGTAATGACTGTAGTTTATCCTTTATTTGGCGTCCCTTTGATGCTTGTCTTTTGGCTCGTGGCAGTTTTGGATTGTTATCTTGGTAATAAGCCTTCCTGAGATATGGCTCTGTACTTCTGATAACTCTAAAGGGTATCCCTTGTGGAGGGATTAAAATCTTGGTATTGCCAAAATCTCTTCCTGCTTGTAGGTCTTCCAATGAGAATGCTATGTTTTCTTGATCAGCTACAAAGAATCTACCATATGTATTTCCTGTTATTGTCTTCCAGGGTAAGTATTGGCAATTCTCTGTTTTGTTAGGTTCCCAAATGATCTGAGTTCCTTGGCTAAGCTGACATTTTCCTGATTGATATTCACAGTGTGCTATGCTTCCTGTTGCACTCATGGCTTCCTTTACATCATGGTCCTTCCATACCTTTGTGGGGTATAAGAAGTCATTTTCAACTTCAAAGGTTGTCCATTTGCAACATGCATAAAATGCTGGAGGCATTTCATATTTTAATTTGTTGTTGGTTTTCCATACACCATCTTTCAATTGTAAATCACCTTTGGTGGATCTGCGGAATTGTTTCATTTGTAAGCATTCCTCTTCTGAGATTGGTATCTGTTTTATGTTGTACTTTTCCAGGTGATCTGTGTTCCAAAAGTAGGTATATAATTGTTTTGTCTGTTTCATTCTCTTGCATACCCATGCTTCACTGGTGTATTTTAAGTGATTTCTCTTGTATAGCTGCACAGTTCCTGGCTGTGGTCTGCTAACATGGTCATCCTGGATGAGTTCGCTGCACTCTTTAACTTCTGGGACTTTCCATTGGGTTCTTCCATGATTATTTGTGCAAATCATGGGCCAAGCACTTGTTCTTGTGATTAGTGCTAAGATCAGCATGGTTATGGTTAGAAATGTCAGGTGCAAGTTCATGCCTTGAGGACTCTTCCTGGTTTCGATTTGTATGAGCTTTCCCTCAATGTCTACAAGCTCACTTTGTTTGTCTGCTGTGAGCTTGATCATTACCTTGATCATTACCTTGTCTTGGTGTTTGTTCAAATGTTTAAGTCCTTGGGGAGATTGCGCTTCATGGTGGGGTTCAGTTTCTGTTTGAGTCACAGAGTCTACTGGTTTTGCTTCAGTTTGTTCTTTTTCAAGAACTCTTTTTGGCCATTCTGAGATGTCCTTTGCCATTTGTTTCTTTTTGGCTTCATCTTCTTGGGATACATTCTTGGACTTAATTTCGTGGGGTGACGTTTCCTTAGTGTTATTTGAAGTTGATTGTTCCAATTCATCTTGGCGATTCTTTGCTGAGTCTTTCATATATTTTTGCAACATCATGTTTAATTGTGTGCTAAACTCAATTTTATCACACAGTATATCCTCATGAATCCTTAATTCTGGGTTTGGAACCATGTGTCTAGCATCATGCTGGCATGGATGCAGTGTCACTGGTTCATCACACTGTTCCATGTAGTCAATATAAGCTCTTCTGCATATTGGAATATGCTTCTTGAATGCCTTTAGTTGATCAAAGCCATCATAATGGCCACTAATGCAATAGACGCACTTGTATCTCTTGGTACTTTCTTTCTTCATGGGATTTTGCTTTTCTGGGTCTATTGACTGGTCACTGATTGAAACATGGTCTCCAATTGGTTCTGGATCCAGTGGTGGATTTGGTGTGAACAAACTCCT
>JAAEPI010000009.1 GCA_024232835.1 Cytophagales bacterium | reverse complement strand
TTGAAATATGTTCTTGCAAGTGTAAAATTCAAATTGTCGGCATCACTTTTATTCCTAACTTTGTGTAATCTCATTTTCGTGCGGTAAGCATCATAGCATTCTGAATCAAACCATGGATCCTGCCCATCAGTTTTCACAGAAGCTTTTTTTACATATTTATTTGTGATCTCAAACAATTTATCTTTGAATTTTTTCCAGCCAACTTCTGGTTCAGTGCAGTTGAGCATAACATCCCAATTTGTGTGACAAAGGTCATAGTTGAGCCTGTCCCAGTTTGCAGTTTTAAAGTTATAACATACCCGCTTTACAGGCTTTTTCTTACATATCTTAGCTTTAATTTTAAAGGTTATGGGGAAATGATCTGATTTACAGATACTGTCCCTCTCAAGAACCTTGAGATCAGCAATGCTGGCTTCAGTATTAGTAAGTAAAATATCCAAGATTTTGCCTTTGCAGTGAGTAGGATTTGACACGCACTGAGCAAGCCCCAAATCTACAAAGGAGTCTACAAAAGACTGCTCAATGGGTGAAGAGCATGTCAACCTATCCCAAGACACACTACTGAGATTTAAATCTCCTATGATGTATATTTTACTTAATTTTGCTTTAAAGAGCTTATTACTTTATCATGGTTTTCCATACCCAGAGTACCAACTCGATAGCATGTGCAGATAACAAATTTAACTCCTGTACCAGTTGTAAATTCTACTGCAAGAATTTCTGCTCCTCCACCCAATTGAATTTGCTTGGATGATAAATTTAGATCAGTTCT
>JAAEPI010000008.1 GCA_024232835.1 Cytophagales bacterium | reverse complement strand
TTTGATTAATTTTTATGCCATAGTACTTAGCCTTAGCAGCATTAGTTAGACGTTTAAGCGATCGCCGGTAATCTTTATACTTTTGTTTCAACTGGAGATCGCCTTCAGGATCATCATCAGTCCTGTAGTAATCCCAGTCATCATAAAGCTCTTCTTTACGATTTATTGATTTTATCAGACCATCAGTTATCCATGGATTTGCTTTACGGTTACGTTTTGACAGTATTGGTTCGGCAAGTTTAAAGAACTCATCAATCTTTTGGTCATAAAAATCAAGGAAGTCCTCGAAGGTTACATGCACGTGATTTAATGGTCGAGCGTATTTTTCTAGATCACAGAGAAAGAGTTCTATATTTGAGTTGCAGAAATCATAATACTGTTTCTGAGCCTCTTTTACTAAACTACCATGACTAAAGTTTGACAACTGATATATTGCATGATGGTGGGAAGCATCTGATTCAATTGCCCCAGTAATTACTACATCAGAGGGGCTATTTGTAAGGATATTGTCTATGCATGTTTCCCTACAGCCAGGTTTAGCATGAGTGCATACCGATATGAGTGGATAAATTCCCTGTTGCAAGATCAGTTCTTCAAAAGCTTGAGAGTTAACTCCCTCAAGCTTGTGCAAGTCAAAATTGAAGTCTCCCATAATTTGTAGATTTTTTGTCGGACATTTTGCCAGAATGCTGCCTAATTCAATTGAAAATTTGGAGTCATCTCCACTAGGAGGATTGTAAATAACCCCTACAGTATAGGATGCACTTCCCACTTGTAGCTGAATGAACAGCGATTCTAGGTTTTCAGAACACTGTGATATGTTCTTGATTATAGTAGCATTTATTGATGTATGGACATATAGGGCGACTCCTGTACCCTTCAATTTTGTCGGATGAATTTCTTGATAAAAGCTACAGTAGCTGTCAAGGGGAAATAAGTCCTTACATGAT
>JAAEPI010000007.1 GCA_024232835.1 Cytophagales bacterium | reverse complement strand
TTTTTTTTTTTTTTTTTTTTTTTTTTTTTTTTCCAAATCTATATACTTCTATGTAGTTTACATAGTTTAAATTATTTCAGACATACAATGAAAATTGACGACATTCAGAAACTGTTGGAGCAATCCACCTCACACTTTATTGTGGGACCACTAGTGATCAAAGTGATCAAGGACAACTACGGCGATGACAAAACAGCTCTTATTGGAGATGAAACAGGAACTGTCAAACTCCATCAGCAGGCTGCAACCAACCCTCTCATTCGAGCTGGCGCAGTCATCCGACTGTTCAGCATCTATGTGGAGTCACACTGTCTCCACTTCCGAAAGACATCTCTCGTAGACCCCGCCCTGAAGATTGCCAAAAGGGAAGTCCTGGATCTCAAGGCTGAACTTGATCCCTGGTTCACTGTAGAGGTAGTACAAAGGAAATTTAGCTCACTCACACTATAATACTATTTGTTATTAGGCACTCAAAAAATGTGAGCCTAACGAGACATTGGTGAATGTTCCAATACTTGTCATGGTCCACTCTGTCGGATCTGTCAAGAAGTTCTCCATGGGTAGGAGTCTCCAAACTGTGTTGGTCTCAGATGGAACGACCAAATTTGAGATCAAGATGTGGAATGAGGCCATTGCAAAATTCTCCCATCAATTTGAGAAGGCCACTGGCCAGTGGATTTTACTCTCAAAGTACACTGTGGATAGTTTCAGAGGTAGATATTATATTTCCCCCCCCCTCTTCCCATCATGTTTGTAATTTTTTTATTTTTGTTGAAAAGGTTGTCTGGGAGTTAAACTCTACAACACCAGCTCCATCGAGCTTGTTAACCAAAATGATGAGAGAGTTCTTGCCCAAAAGAGCAAACTGACCCAGGAGCACATGACTGAGCTGGATGATGTTAGGGGCAATGCCATAACTGGACAGATTCTTTTCTTCCCCGAGGACTCCTTTTACCAGTATAGCAAGTGCCTTGACTGTAAGATGACAGCTTCAATCAAGGATAAAATGGCAGACTCCTGTACCATTGGTGGATGTTCGGGTAAGCTGAAGAGCTGTTTCAAAGTGGATGTCCAATTCCTCAAGAGTGAAACATCTGAGGTTGTCCAACTCACTGGGTTTGATCAGGTCTTCTCCCTCTACGATCGGAAGGGTGGTCCAAAAC
>JAAEPI010000006.1 GCA_024232835.1 Cytophagales bacterium | reverse complement strand
GAAAATCCAAACAAAACTAAACAACAGGCCCAGAAAAAGATTGGACTTTGAATCTCCTATATTCGTAATGAATAAATTATTGTTTAACCAAAAAGTTGCATTAGTGACTTGAATTCAGCAAAAATAATGCCTAAAACCCACAGGAACATCTACCGATTTGTATTTAACGTTAGTAATCAGTTTCCCACCAACAAGATAGTCTACATTAGTCGACTTTGTAGATTCAAAATATTGATAAGTTGGCTCAATCAGAATCGCCCACTTATTTTTGTTAAATGGTAATATTAATTCTGCCTCTAATCCAACTCCGAATCCAATATTAGACCCTAAATCTATTTTCGGAGAGTTCACAGTAGTCATATTTTCAATTATTAATGAAGACCTAGTCATTCGAGGACTAATTGTCAAATTGAATAAATCTCTTTCGCGCTCGTAGGCAACATATTCACTACCCATACATGTGTTGTATTCCACAAAAAATCTTACCAAATCCTTTCGATAATAGAATATTCCTTTAATTCTACTCAATTTGATACTTGGACAATTGAAATGATCCCACAACTGTTGCCTGAATTAATTATTCTCAGCAATTTCCTCTTCAGGGGTTTTATATCTTTTGAAAACTAATTGCTCAATATTAGCATGCACTTTAGAATTAGCATGCACTTTAGAATAAAAGTATCTACGCAGGTCACCATCTACATATACATATAAGCTTGACTTACCTTCAACCAATACTTGTAGAAAAAGCTCTTCCTCCTTGAATAAAGGATTAACATCATAGTTCAAATTTTGAATACTGGAACCAGTTCTGTCAATATTGATGGCAGTTCTGACATATTTTGAAGTATTGTAAATACCAAATTCTTTGACCGATCCTATTGTTGCCTTTCTTGGTTCGTCATTTTCTGAAAGTCGAAATACAAATTCTGTTGGATTGTTTCTCCAATCAATGTCTCTTATTTGGCATTGGACTTTTTGGTCAAAATTATCAATGTAATATCCTTCTTCGTAAGAAATCTGTGAGTAACTAAAAATACCCAGAGTTACTCCAAAAAGAAATAGTAGTCGTTTTTTCATATTTATGTGCAATCCGGGTGGATTTCGTCTTTCAGTTCCTTGCCTGAGCCATCTTACATTTTATCAATTATGAGACACTTCAAAGACTTATCAATCCTTAACGTATAAACCAAGCATTACTTAAACAACCCAATTCGAAAAGATTTAATGCAGTGCATTGATATTACAAAAAAAATGGCTGTCTCAACAAAATTTGAAACAGCCACTTTAATAACATTTATGTAATCTAATACCTATTTACAACGGAGTAAGTGTAGTAATTCCTCTTATTCCATTACCAAATGCGTCCTCCCACTTTATTACCCATGTATCAGTATCAGGATCATATGATCCAACACCGTCTGTAGTATTGGGTATATAACACAATGCTGAGGCCTGGGAGCAACTTGTGATAGCTCCATCTACGTAAATAAGGTTACACACATCATCTACCACAAGAGGTTCTGGTGCAGATCCAAAAAAGGGTGCAAGATAATCACTTAGTACATCCGAAATTTCATATTTCCCAGTATCTACCTCTGCTACCGTCACCGTGCGAACCTGTCCTATTGAACCTGTCGGTAAACCACAGCATGTACCACCTACTATCACTTCAATATTATACTCTCTTGTGGATGCCAAATCCGATGGACATACTATGGGAAAAGATAAGTTTGAAGTAAAGCTAGTGGTGGCCACAGCAGTAATGAGTGCATTTTCAACGTTGATAAACGGTGCACCATCAAGCACCACTGTATCAGGGAAAATTAGACCACTATTGGTAGTAACAATATTGTAAATATTTACCCTATCACCCCCAAGCATTAGTCCCGGATCTATTCCAAAAAGTGAAGCAACTTCAAGCAATCTTATCGTTATTTGCTTAGAGCCATCATTTGTTAGTTCACTTCCTTGAAAAGTATTCAAAACTTCCCTCTGAGTAGTTGTGCCACCGAATGGAGCATACTCTACCATAGTAGTTACATTATCTATAACAGCACCTGACTCTGTATATGTCGTTAATACAATAGTCGGATCCGCATCAAACAGATTGTACGACACCAAATCCGGTATCATTCTGAAATTCATTCCCTCAACAGATTCTTCAAAACCAAACTCGGGATTTTCATCACAAGACATGAATATCGAACCAGTCAAGAGTGCTAATATTATATAATTAAATAATTTCATAATTGTCAAAATTTAGGGTTAAAATCAACTTGGATCCCAAAAAATCCTTGCTGCACTTGTTGCAATCTCCTTTTGTGATGGTGCGCTTGGGTTGATCTCCAAATTAGAGTTTACCCAAGGAAACGCATAAGGGAAGTCCCGAACTTGTACGGTAACAGCCAAATTGTCAGTGTTGCCATCATGAATCTCAGGATATCCTGTACGTCTATAGTCTGTATAAGCATCACAGGCAAAACCGAAACTTGCTATCCATTTTTGAGTCATTATATGTTCCATTTTCCCAGCATCAGTCTGAATAGCATAATCATTCATTACTGTGGTGATATAAGTATCAATATCGGCTTGAGGGATAGGATCAGCACCTGCTGTCGCGGCTATTGAATTGACCTTATCAAATGACGCCTGAATAGCAGCACTCAATGCAGCTACGTCATCACCTGTAGCATCGCCAGACAGGTACAATTCTGCAGCCAGATAATGGATAGCATCTAGTCCTAGAAATCGCTGCGTGCTAGCTCCTTGTAACCCCTGAGTGGCAGCAACGGTCCCGCCAGCCCCAGTATCATACGCTCCACCCACAGGATATAACCCTGCAACAGTCTGAGACGATGATTGATCAAACCCTTCACTCGGATCGATATTAAAGGAAAACATATATATCGAAAGAAATCCTGTATTAGTCAATTCTGGAACAATATTGTTACCGTTGACGTCAAGGTCACAATATGCGCAAGGATTTTCTGCATTGTCACCAGGAGCCAGTTGATTATAAAAATAATACGGGATTCTTGGGTCAACCAATGCTAAATCCTCGCCGTACCCTCTATGTCCGAATGTATTCAACCCGGCAAGGGTCTCATAAAAATATGGATTGATATAATACTGTGATGCTCCGGTAGTCCACTCTTGTGTAAACGCCGGATTTCTATTGTCAGGGGCAGCAACATTATTGTAAACAAATTGAAAATCGTCGCTCCCATCAGCAGCCGAAATCAAATCCCCTTCAGTTAGTAAAGCGTTTACCTCTGTCGAGACATTTCGAACGAGCCTCATCTGAGTATACATCTTCAATTTTACGCTCTTGGCAAACTTCCTCCATTTATCCAAATCCCCAGCATAAATAAGATCTTCTCCACCCAGGGCAACACTAGGTGCGGTCGCCAAATTCTCAATTGCATCATCTAATAACAATAGCAATTTATCGTACACCGCTTCATCATCTTCATATGCTGGTGCTATATTCTCAGTATGCTGAAACGCTTCAGTATAGGGTACATCACCATACATATCCACCATTAGGCTGAAAGCATAGGCTTTAATTATCTGAGCAACACCTACGTGACTCCAAGCTTCCAAGGTTTCTCCTTGGATAATAATTTGCTCCAAATCGTTTAATCCAAGAGTGTAAAGAATAGTCCATGGTGTGATAATCTCAAAGTCAGCACCATTCACCCCATAATCACCCTCAGTTGTTCCTCTTTGAAACATTTGATGCATGTATGCCTGAGGAATTGCCGATAATCCTCCAATACTCGAGCCCAAAGCGCCGGCTATATCCACCTGTGCAGATGTCATCAACAACGGAAGTGGAGCTTCTGTTGGATTGTTGGGATCGGTATTTATATCTAAGAATTCATTGCATGCTGTGACTGTAAACAAAAGTCCGATGCATAGAACCAAATATTTATATTTATATGTAGTTTTCATATTATCTATTTTTAAGCTTTACGATTAGAATGAAACCTTTAGGTTGACAGCAAATCTTCTGGCCGTAGGGACAGTACTATATTCTATGCCCTGATTGTTCCTTTGCCCTCCAAATTGATTGGATTCTGGATCGAAATTTGTGTCTTTCGGAAAGTTTGGAGCGGAAAACCAAAGGTTACGACCTGTCAATGATATTAAAACACTTCCAAAAGGAACGTTCTCAAGTAATTGACTTGGCAAAGCATAAGACAATGAAACTTCTCTTAATCTAAATACTGTGGCATCCCAAACAAGCCATTCATCCGATCCATTTCCAGCAAAGGTTTGCCCGAAGTACAACGCATTTGTCTCAATCATTGTCTGATTTGGTATCGTATTACCCGATTCATCCAAATAAGGTTCTCCGTTGGTTGGATCGCCATAGACTCCCGGAATGATGCGGTTTACCTCACGGTCTGCTTGAAACGCTAATACTCCACGAGACAATATCTGATTGATAGTATTTGAAAATAAGTCTCCACCCTGTTTCCAATCAAAAACTGCCCCTAATTGGACGCCTTTAAAGGAAACCGTATTGGTAATACCAACAGTAAAATCTGGGTTAGGATTACCTATAATCTGTCTTGTTAAATCTGGAATTAATCCCCCGTTTGCTGGGTCAACTAGCAGATTGCCTTCATCATCACGGTAATCAACAGATCCTAACAATAGTCCATATTGCTTACCGGGGCGATGAACAGCCGTCACACTCCCTGCGAATCCTGAACCAAACTGAATTTCATTCACTCCGATACCCAGTCTTTTTATTCTGTTTTTATTCTTGGTAAATGCTACACCAACATTCCATTCCAATCCGTTTTGCAATGAGAGTGGGGTTGCATTAAGACCAATTTCTAATCCTTTATTTTGAACTTTCCCAAGGTTGGAAACCACTCCTGAAAATCCAGTCTCCTCCGGTAAAGGAACCGAAATAATTTGATCTACGGTTTTCCGTATGTAATAAGTTACATCCAGATTAATTTTGTTCTGCAATAAACCAACATCAAACCCAATTTCCCGTTCCGTGCTAATTTCCGGTTTTAGATTAGGGTTACGTCCAATTGTATTTTGCGAAGCTCCTGGCATTCCTGCGAACGGTTTTGCTGCTGCAGGCCCGTTTGGAGGAGCTAGTCCAAAACTATTGTTTACGAAGAATACGTCAGTTGTCAAATAAGGGCCAGTATCGTTTCCTACCTGCGACCACCCTCCACGAACTTTCAAAGAACTTAAAATAGTTGATTCGAAACTTATAGCGTCAGTTACTATAACCGAACCTGTTACGGCAGGATAGAAGAAGCTTCGATTTTCCTCAGGAAGAGTCGAAGACCAGTCATTTCTAGCGGCTAAAGAGAGATATGCCCAGCCTTTATATCCTACTACAGCATCACCATACAATCCAATTAGCCGACGTTGAGAATAAATACCCCCAAAAGGGACAACTCCATTCGTATTATCAATATCATCTATGTCGAATACCACATATCCAGTTCCCTGATAGCGTTGCGCGTCACTTGTCCTTTGATTGACATTCCAACCTAGATGCGCATCCAAAGAAATAATTTCAGTTAAATCTTTACTTACTGACAACAACAAGTCACCATTTATTTCAAGTTGTTTTACGCTATTCGTATTGATTATGCCCGTTGGATTTACTGTCCCATTTGGCCTCATAAACTCGAGCACATTTGTTGAGTAGCCGTTTGTTCCAATTTTCGCGCCAATATTCAACCAATCCAAAACATCATATCCAACATTAAAAGAAGCTATGTAGCGATCCGTATTCGATTTTGTACCAGTATTGTTCACTGCCCAAAGTGGGTGATTGGTTGTACCTCGACCAACGAAAAACTCACTTCCAAGATCTGTAGGATTTTGGAATGGTTGACCAGCATAATCCCAATTTCTACCGAGTAAAAGACTTCTGGTAAAGGGTGACGGGTTAGACCCCCCCAAATTACCCACTCCAGTTATGGCTCCATTTTGTACAGAACGTGTATAGGCCATCGATGCCCCAATAATTAACCCATTTTCCAATTCACCTTTACCTCCCACGCTGATATTGTGGCGCTTAAATTCAGATTTTGGTACAAATCCTTCCTGCTCAAGCCGCGATAAAGTTGCAGTGAATACCGAATTGGCTGTGCCAGCTCGTAATGTAATTGAGTTTTCTAAAACCGATCCGTCTTGAAAAAATTCTTCTACATTGTCAGGGTAGGCCCTGTATGGGACATTTATATCATACAAACCACTCCAGCCAGCTCTTCCTGTAAACCAATGCGCAATGGAGTCAACATCAGCATAGGGCTGGGCACCTATGAAAGGAGCACCCCATGAACCATTGGCTTGTTGATAACCGAAGTTTGTTCCCGTTCCATAGGAATTTTGGTAATTCGGGAGATTCCCGATTTTTTCAATAGCATATGACATGCTGTAGGTCACTTCAAGACCTTTTTTAGCAACCATGGCACCTCCGGTTTTAGTAGTGATCAATACTACCCCATTTGCAGCTCTAGAACCATATAAAGCAGCCGCAGCTCCACTTTTAAGAATGTTTATAGATTGAATATTATTTGGATCCAGATCAGATATTCTACTGCCGAAAGAACCTCCTTCTGTTAATCCTCCAAGGCTGGAATTAACTCCATTTGCCGCATCCACGAAATCATTGTTGTATGGAACTCCATCTACAACAAAGAGTGGTTGGTTATTATTGAGCAAAGATGAGTTGCCTCGAATGGTTATTCTTGTTGAGCTTCCTGGAGCACCACCTGAGCCACTTATATTCACGCCTGACACTTTTCCTTGCAAAGCTCTTAGAGGATCTGGTTCTGAAACTAGCTGAACTTTTTCTCCGTCCACAGTTTCTATATTATATCCCAGAGCCTTTTTTTCACGCGCTATCCCAATTGCGGTTACCACTACCTCCGATAATTCTGTGACATCAATTGCCATACCCAAATCAATTACGGTTCTGGAATTGACCGAAATTTCCTGAGTTGTCATTCCAACTGAAGAAAACACAAGAACAGTGTTTTCATCGGGAACACTAATACTGTAATTACCATCCAAATCGGAGGTAACTCCTGTAGTCGTGCCTTTAATCACGACGTTCACACCCGGGAGCCCTTCACCTGAATCGTCGGTGACTTTCCCGGAAACTGTTCGCTGAGCTAGTACTTGACCAGATAACAGCAACAGTGCAATCAATGAAAAGTAAATTTTCTTCATAGATACTTATTAAGTAGTTAAACATTATTTAGCAACCTCAAAATAAGATGGAAAAAACAGTTAAAAATTGTAAAAAAGACGGATTACTGAAGTAGGGGTATTCGAATGAAGGGAATAGGCAACCACGGGCCTTATTATACTTAATTAGTGATTCTTGAACTGATAAATATCAGATAAACCCCCATAACCCTTATGGAAATATCTCATCTATCTTTCACTTGTCTTGTTGAATATCTATCCATCCACCATACAATCATGAACCCCAGACCAACAAGAAAAAACGCTACTAAAAATGATGCGTCCATGGAAGGGAGAAACCATTCATACCCCACGGCTTTCTCTGATCCAAGTATTGTAGAATAAACAGTCTTCTTCCATGGCCATATAATCAGCAGTGATCCCACCACAAACCCTGTTAGCATTGAAATGGTTGCCGCTTTGAAATGATCAAAAAGCCAGGCCAACAATCTTGAGAAAAGTATAAGCCCTATCAACACGCCTACTATTAGGGGCAAAAGAATACCAAAATCAAATGAATTAATTGCAGTTAGCACGAGGATATAATTACCCATTAGCAAAAGAAGATATGCACCAGAGAGTCCCGGGAGGATCATACTGCAAACAGCCACTACCCCACAAAGGAAGACATAGACCATGGAGTCATCCGTTGCAGCCGGTGGAAGTAAGGCAATTCCTAAAGCAATACCCAAACCAACAATAAAGCTGCTTATAGTAGTAACACTTGATTTACCAATTTGCTTCCCCACACCAAGAATAGACGCTAGAATTAATCCGAAGAAAAATGCCATAGTGAAGACCTCTTCTTCAGCCAGGGCCCAAGCCAGAATTTTGGCCAAACTTAGAATACTGACTCCTACTCCCAAAAAAAGAAAAAAAAGGAATTTGAAATCAATGTATTCGGCAAATTCTTTCCACTGCCCTGTGAATAGGAGCTTGATCGCTGTGAGATCAATGCTTTTAAGGGCTGCAATTAATCGCTCATATATTCCAGTTATGAATGCAATTGTTCCTCCGGAAACACCTGGGATCACGTTGGCGGCTCCCATTGCCATCCCCTTCAAAACAAGGATTAAATATTGCATGCTTGAATATTAGAGAAAATGATCGAAGGTATCACCTCTCAAGCCAAGCCGAATAGTTTCCAGTGGGATAGCTTCATTCGGGGCAATGTTTCCAAGATTGACATTGGCTCCACATAATTTAATAAACCAAACCTGCTGTGCCTTCTGAGGAGCTTCCCAAATTATTTTTTCAGTTGGAATTTTTGTGAGAATTTCTTCAACTAACCCTTGACGGACTTCTCCTGAATCCCGAAATAAGCCAACATTTCCTCCTTCTCTTGCCTCACCTATTACTTTCCATGCACCAGCATCTAATTCGGTTTGCATTTGCTCAATCCACTTGTAAGGAGGGATGATCTTGGACGCATCCTTCGAGCCAACTTCCGATAAGACGGTGACTAATTTGGAAAATTCGCTCACTAATTCACATTTATGATCATGATCCATGCTTACAGAACCGTCAGAAACTTCACAATGTTCAAGATTATATTTTTCCAATACACGCTTATAGTCATCCAGTTGTTCTCTGATATAAAAAGCCTCAAATAGAGTACCTCCAAAGTAAACTGGAATATTTGCTTCTTGATATAGCTTTATCTTTTCGGGAAGAGTTGGAGTGACATAGGAAGTGGCCCACCCAAATTTGACTATATCGATGACCTCACCAGTCGTTTCAATTAAATCTTCCACTTGACGAAGACTTAATCCTTTATCCATAACCATTGTGTATCCACTTTCGCGTGGCTTTGCAGTTCTCTCAGGGAGACTCTTAAGAGTATAGTTCATTGCTTAGATTTGATAAAATCGCTGCAAAAGTAACAGGCTTTAACGAATTTTACTCGTTTGATTCGCCATACCTTTCAATGATTCGGAAGAGTGCTTTTTGTGTATGAAGTTCAGGAAAGAAATCAAACAGTACTTTGTGTCCTTCATAGTCGAGCATGAGAGCAGTCTCCAACTTTGAAATAGCATGCTTATATGATCCTGTAGCCATGAAATAGACCACTGATCGATAAAACAGCTCAGAATGATCCGGTATTTCGTCAAGGCCAGCTTCAATAACAGAAAGAGCCTGCTCGTATTCTCCCTGATCATAATAAACCATGGACCAGTCCAACCAAATTTTGGAATTCTCAGGATCCATTTCACTAGCTTCAATATAGGCATCCAAAGCAGACACTACATTACCAATTTTGTATTCTGTATCGGCCACTGTCTTCCAATAAAATCCATTTTCCAAGTCTAGCTTTAGTGCTTTGTTCAGAAAATGTATCGACTCATGCCATTTCTCCTGGAGTGACAGACAAACTCCAATGCCGAACCAAGCTTCGTGATACATTTGATCCAATTTTGTCGCTTTCTGATAATATTTTATCCCCAATTCCAGCTGATTCATTTTTTCATAAGCTGCTCCGATATGGCAGTAAATTTCCGATGATGCACCTTCAAGCTCGAAAGTTCTCTGATAGTTTGATAGAGCCTTATCATATTCCTGAAGGTTCATTTGGGCATTCGCCAAATTGAAGTAGGCACTACTGTATTCATCCTCAATGGCAATTGCGAATTCATAGGCATTTACCGCTTCGTCATATTTCTTGAGTTTATTATACACAGTTCCAATATTGTACCACGCATATTCTGAATAAGGATCCTGATCAATAAATCTTTCGTAATAGCTCAGACTACTTTCTAGTTCTCCTGATAGGTCAAGACAATAAGCTAATTCGTACAAGGCATTCTCATTTAACATATTGAACTCGATGGCCTTTTTATAATTAGCTGCAGCCTGATCAAACTGGCTCATTCCCTGATAAGCAAGGCCAATGCTGTAATAGATTTCATCCTTGGCTTCCCAATTGTCAAGCATCATTTCGAAACAATCGATTGCTTCTTGACATGAACCTTTCATAGAAAAAATTGATCCCTTTTGAAGAAGTAGTTCCGGATCATTTGGCTGAAGAATCAACACTTTACTAATCACCTCAAGTGCCTCATCAAGCTGATTCAACTTTACTAGAATATCTGCAGTTTCCATATTTATATCTGTGGAAAAGGGATAGAATTCAAGGGCATTTCTTCCTGCTTTTAGTGCCTTGCTCAGCCTATCTATCCTCGCATAGTACCCCATAATATGGAGATAGGATTCTTCATCAAAATAAAAATTTTCTCCAGACTTAAGAAGAGCCTCAAATCTCTTGATCAACTCCTTCTCTTCCTTTCGTTTGTGCTCTTCTTTCATATGTTGCAAGGTTCAACAGTTTCTGTTGAGCACCAATTAAATAAATTTTAATGTGCTTTGAGTGACTTAATTGCTAAAGTTTTCCACAATTATGTAAGCAGAGACTCATTCAACAATTTCTCCAGATCAAGTTTTCTCAGATACTGACTAGCTAATCCTCTTTTCAAATACTCCATTTGATCATAGCTATGCATGTCTGAACCAATAAAGTCTATTAATGATTCCTTCAGTAGTGATTTTGCCATTTTCTTTTGATCCGAACCATAATAACCTACAAAGGAACTTGCCGTAACCTGCATTTTCACACCCCTTTCACGAAGATTTTTTATGCTTTTTGTGTTCCCGAACCAATACCCATATCTCTCAGGATGCGCCAGAACAGGATGTAATCCTTTCGCTTTTATTTCAAAAATAATTTCATCAAATATTAGAGGGTAGTTACTGAATCCTGTTTCAACAAGTACGTATCCTTGCCAACTCAATAGGTCTCCATCTTCTTTTAGTAATTTTAAAAAAGCTCCATCCGCCATGTATTCGGCTCCCAACTCAATTTCCATATTAATCCCCTGTTTGGACAACTCCTCCATTACTATCAGAACCCCCTTCCTGAGGGTGTCTGGATAATTTGGATAGTGGCTTTCGGAAATATGAGGTGTAGTTATGAGTTTGCTATAGCCAAGTTTTTGGAATTCACGTATGATTTCTATGGACTGTTCCAATGTTTTGACACCATCATCAACCCCAGGAATAAGATGTGAATGAATATCGGCTCTTAAAAAGAGCTGATCCTTTGTCCCAAAAAACACTTAGAAAAAGGACTTCAATGAAGCGGCAAAACCATTCTTCTTATAATCCTCATCGTAGTATCCGTGCCCAGCGCCTGAGCCATACCCGTAACCATATGAGTTGGATCCCTCCATGGAATTAAATACGATGGTTAACTTATTAAACTGGTCTGTCATTTTGAGGTTCTCCAAGGTCTTCAGATAACTCCGCTTCGAGTAACCGGACCGGACAACATAGATTTGTAAATCCGCTTTTTTCATAACCAAAAGACCATCTGTAACTAAGCCAACTGGGGGAGTATCCAAAATGACCATATCAAATTCTTTTTGCAAATCCTCCAATAACTTTTCGAATAGATCACTAAGTAATAATTCGGAAGGATTGGGTGGAACCGGGCCTGCTGGTAAATAACAGAAATTCTCAAGAGAAGTAGATTCAATAGATTCCATCACTTTAGATTTACCAG
>JAAEPI010000005.1 GCA_024232835.1 Cytophagales bacterium | reverse complement strand
TCTCTGTATTTCCGTCTCCCCAATCTACCGTATAGTTATATCCACTACCACCGGTGGTTGGAATGGTGATGGATTCACTGGCAGTAGTGGTTTGCCAGGTGGTGATGAATTCATTTTGGGCTGATACTCTGAACGCAACAGAGACAATTACAAGTAGTAGGATGTTCTTCATTTTTTTCTTAAAATTTCAAAATCAAATCTAATGATAATATTTATTGCAACAATGATAATGATCACTACAGCCATATGGCCTAAGTTTTTTCCCCGTTGTAGTGTAGTGTTAAGTTAAGCTCAGGAAAATAAAAGAAATTTGCAGTTGGAGAAAACTCCAATAACAGGGAAAATAACAAGTGAGTCTCTCTTACCGCCTGATAAGCTTTCTTGTCACACTCGAATTGTCATCAGATAATTTCAACAGATAGTTGCCTGCTGTCAATTCATTTACTTCTAGGGAATACTCGGTTCCGGTGAATATTTTTCTTTGTAGTTCTTTACCAGTCAGATCAAGTAGCTGAAGACTATAGGTACCTGCCGGTACTTTGATTGTTATCCGCTCCTCTGCAGGATTTGGATAAACTTCAACCAAGCCCGATAAACCATCCGAAACAGCTAAAGAGCAATTCTCTCCGCCATCGGTTATTGTCCACCCATAATCGTCTATGATTGTCTGACGAGCATCAGCTCCTTCACAATATGTTATATCCACCGCTCCAAATGAAACCCCTGATTGCAGGGTCAATTGTGACCAGCCAACTAGAATATCATCATAGTTTTCTTGTGAAAGACCTGAATTACTGAACATATCTAACATATCTGTGACGCTAGTTACATCCCAGCTGCTAATATCCTGATTGAAGGCATCCGTATTAAAGAACATAGATGACATATCCGTGACATTACTTACATCCCAGCTACCTATATCCTGATTGAAGGCTTCTGCATTATAGAACATATCTGACATACGCATGACACTACTTACATCCCAACTGTTTATATCCTGATTGAAGGCTTCTGCATAATAGAACATGTTTGACATATCCGTGACACTACCTACATCCCAGATGCCAATATCCTGATTGAAGGCAAATGCACCAGAGAACATCCATGACATATCCGTGACACTACTTACATCCCAGCTGCTTATATCCTGATTGAAGGCATCCGTATTAAAGAACATAGATGACATATCCGTGACATTACTTACATCCCAGCTGCTTATATCCTGATTGAAGGCATCTGCACCAGCGAACATAATGAACATCTCCGTTACACTACTTACATCCCACTTGCTTATATCCTGATTGAAGGCATGTGCACCAGAGAACATCCCTGACATATCCGCAACACTACTTACATCCCAGCTGCTTATATCCTGATTGAAGGTCCATGCAGCAAAAAACATCTCTGACATATCCGTGATACTGCTTACATTCCAGTTGCCAATATCCCCATTAAAGGGTTGGCAATTTCTAAAAGTTCTGTTAAGTGAGGTCACGCTTGATAGATCAGGAACATCTGTTGCGTTGTAAGTCATATTTTCACAGCCTTCAAAAGCTTTCTCCATGCTGGTCCAAACCTGATCTCCCCATTGATCAATCGACTTGATTTTTGAAGTGTTTGGATTGGAAAGGTTAAAATCAAAGAAGTAAATCCTCGGAAAATCTCCGGTGATAGCTACTGTGTAGGTTCCGGCAGTAGCGTAGGTATGATCAGCATCTCCGGTAAATCCACTCTCTGTATTACCGTCTCCCCAGTCTACCGTGTAGTTATATCCTGTACCAGTAGTTGGAATGGTGATGGATTCATTGGCTGTGGTAGTTTGCCAGGTGGTGATGAATAGTCCGGCACAATCCTGCCCAGCATCACCAATCGTCCAGCTAAAATCATCAATTATCTTTTGTTTGTCGTCCGATCCATTGCAATAATGCACCCCACTTGCACCGAAAGTAACGCCTGATTGCAGGGTCAGTTGTGACCAGCCATTGAGCAATGCATCATAATTTCCTGCAGACATATTGGAATTGTCAAGCATGGAAGCCATATCCGTGACACTACGCACATCCCAGCTACCAATATTTCCATTAAAGTCAAGGCAATTTGAAAACGTATGACTGAGTGAAGTCACGCCTGATAAATCAGGCACATCTGTTGCATTGTAAGTCAAATTACTACAACCACTAAAAGCACCGTCCATACTCGTCCACGTCTGATCGCCCCATTGTTTTATAGACATAATTTTTAATGTATTGGGATCGGAACTACTGTCGTCATTAAAGTAAATTCTTGGAAAATCCCCAGTGATGGTTACGGTATTGGTTCCCGCAGTGGCGTAGGTATGGCCAGCATCTCCAGCAAGCCCACTCTCTGTATTGCCGTCTCCCCAGTCTACTGTGTAGTTATATCCTGTACCTGTAGTGGGAATGGTGATGGATTCACTGGCTGTCGTGGTTTGCCAGGTGGTGATAAAGGCTCCTACGGTACAATATTCACCATCGTCATTAATGACCCAGTTAAAGGTACCAATTATTTTTTGACGGCCTACTCCCGCACCACAATAGGACAATCCAGCTGCACCAAGTGTAACATCCTGCTGTAAACTCAATTTCGACCAAGCGGATAACAACCTATCATAATTTCCTGCAGACATATTGGAATTGTCAAGCATGGAAGCCATATCAGTTACACTACTCACATCCCAGCTGCTTATATCCTGATTGAAGGCATTTGTTCCAGAGAACATACCTGACATATCTGTGACATTACTTACATTCCAATTACTTATATCCTGATTGAAAGTACCTGTATTCCTGAACATCCATGACATATTCATAACACTGCTTACATCCCAGTTGCTTATATTCTGATTGAAGGCATTTGCATTAGTAAACATTGCTGACATATCTGTGACATTACTTACATTCCAATTACTTATATCCTGATCGAAGGCATTTGTTCCAGAGAACATACCTGACATAAGCGAAACACTACTTACATCCCAGCTGCTTATATCATTATTGAAGGTACTTGCACCATTAAACATGTATGACATTTGCGTGACATTACTTACATTCCAGCCACTTAAATCCTGATTGAATACGTCTGCGTAATTAAACATAGATATCATATTTGTGACACTACTCACATCCCAGCTATCTATATCCTGATTGAACACGTCTGTGCTATTGAACATGTATGACATATTTGTGACATTACTCACATTCCAGTTACCAATATCCTGATTGAAGGCATCTGCGTTATCGAACATCCATGACATATTTGTAACACTACTCACATCCCAGCTGTTTATACTCTGATTGAAGGCGTCTGCATTATAGAACATCCATGACATATCCGTAACACTACTTACATCCCAGTTGCGTATATCTCCATTGAAGGTAGTTGCTTTACCGAACATACCTGTCATATCCGTGACATTACTTACATCCCAACCACTTAGATTCTGATTGAAGGCTTTTGCATCCCAGAACATACCTGACATATCAGTAACACTACTTACATCCCAGTTGCGTATATCTCCATTGAAGGTAGTTGCTTGACGGAACATCCTGCTCATATTAGTGACACTACTTACATCCCAGCTGCCTATATCTCCGTCAAATACCTGGCAATTGTAAAAAGTTCCGAATAGTGAAGTCACGGCTGATAAATTGGGTACATCTGTTGCACTGTAGGTCAGGTTGCGACAGCCGCTAAAAGCCAATTCCATGCTCACCCAAGCCTGATCGCCCCATTGATCAATCGACTGGATTTTTAGTGTGCTTGGATTGGAGCCACCCCAGTCGTTGAAGTAAATCCTTGGGAAATCCCCGGTGATAGCTACAGTGTAGGTACCGGCATTAGTATAGGTGTGATCAGCATCTCCTGTAAATCCACTCTCTGTATTGCCATCTCCCCAGTCTACCGTGTAGTCATATCCTGTACCTGTGGTGGGAATGGTGATAGATTCATTGCCTGATGTGGTTTGCCAGGTGGTGATGAATTCATTTTGGGCGGTTACACTGAAAGCAACAGAGACAATTGCAAGCAATAGGATATTCTTCATTTTTTTATCTTAAAGTTTCAAAAATCAAATCTACTGATAATATTCATTATTGCTTTATTGCTTATAAACTTCCTCCGTTGTGGTGTAAGTTATGCACAGGAAAATAAAAGAGATTAGCTGTTGGAGAAAACTCCAATTACGGGGGGGCGAGAAGTAGCTAAATTGTGTCCGGAAGTGCTGAGGATTTCAATGAAAAGCTAAAAGGATTGTAATCCCAACATCAATTCACAGTAAACGTATTCCCACTCAAATACAGGTCGTCAAGTGACTTGAACTTACTTTTTTGCTTTTCCTCTTCTCGTTGATCATGAAGTGCCTGATCATAGGTAGTGTCCTTAACCTTTCGAATTACACCTAAGGCCAGTGGTGATTTCAAGTTGCTCAACATAAACTGAAGTGATGGATTAGGATTCTCTGCATCATGCACCAGAATGTCTTCCTCAGAAATTCCATTCTCGCCCAAAGTCACAACCTCAAGATCCAATCCATTCAACCGGAGACCTTTGTTATTATCTGCTCCAAAAAGCATTGGCTTGCCATGCTCAAGTAGTAGTTGATTATCTGCCTTGGTTTCTTTATTTGTGACTTCAGCATGCGTCTTATCATTGAAAATCAAGCAATTCTGTAGAATTTCTATCACTGAGAACCCTCTATGTTGCTCAGCTTCTTTCATCACCTCGATCATCATTTTTACATCCGTGTCAACCACCCTAGCAAAAAATCTACTTCGCGATCCTATGGACAGCTCCCCTGGCGAAAATGGCTCCTCAACTGTTCCATGAGGGGACGACTTGGTGACTTTTCCCAGTTCTGATGTTGGCGAATATTGTCCTTTTGTTAACCCATAAATCTGATTGTTGAACAACAATAAATTTATGTCAATATTTCTACGAATCGCGTGGATAAAGTGATTTCCACCTATCGCTAATGAATCTCCATCACCTGAAGCTATCCATACGCTCAGGTCAGGATTAGCGATTTTAACGCCTGTTGCAATACCAGGAGCTCTTCCATGAATGGAATGAAAACCATATGAGCCCATGTAATATGGAAATCGGGAAGAACACCCAATTCCTGAGACAAATGTTACTTTCTCTTTTGGGATATTCAATTGCGAGAGAGCCATTTGAACAGCCTTCAAGACGGCATAGTCTCCACATCCCGGACACCATTTCACCTCTTGGGTGCTGGCGTATTCTTTTGGTTTTAATGTAACTGCGTCTTCCATTTATTTTTCTTCTAATAGTTCATTGAACTTCTTCTGCAATTCTTTAATCTTAAAAGGGAGTCCCTGAATTTTGTTGTATCGTTCAAATTTGAATTCGGGAAACTGACTCTGAAGGTGATCAGCAAATTGTCCGTTGTTCAATTCGCAAACCACAATTCGATCATGATTTGAAAAAACCTCCCTTGTGTTCTTTGGAAGGGGATGAAGGTAATTGAAATGTGTAAAGGCAATATCCTTACCCTCTTTTTGTAAACCTGAAACTGCCCCAAACAATATCCCAAACTGTCCACCCCAACCTACAACAAGTAATCTATTTGCTTTCTCCCCCTTAACTCGTTGGAGAGGAATATCGTCCACCACTTTCGCTACCTTGTCGTCTCGCAATTGAATCATATTCGCATGATTTTCTGGTAAGTACGAGACATTCCCTGTTACGTCCTCCTTTTCCAATCCTCCAATGCGATGCTCAAATCCTGGCGTTCCAGGAATTACCCATTTTCTGGCAAGCGTTTTTTCATCTCTACTGTAAGGCGACCAAGACTCCAGGTCATCTGCTGTGTTCGGATGTATTTCTTCCAGCTCATCAATCAATTTTACCTTCCATGGTTCTGATCCATTGGCGATATAACTTTCGGTAAGCAGAATAACTGGAGTCATATGTTCCACAGCGATTCGGCTTGCTTCGATAGCCATTTCAAAACATGAAGAAGGTGTACTCGCTGAAAGAACTACTAACGGGCTATCTCCATTTCGACCAAATAATGCCTGATTCAAATCGCTCTGTTCTGTCTTAGTAGGCAGTCCTGTTGAAGGACCCCCTCGCTGTACGTTTACAATTACCAACGGCAGCTCAGTCATAATTGCCAAGCCAATCGCTTCAGTCTTTAATGCCATGCCTGGCCCTGAGGTTGTAGTAACGGCTAAGTCACCTGCGAAGCTCGCGCCAATCGCTGAACATATTCCAGCAATTTCATCTTCGGCTTGAAATATCTTCACTCCTGACCATTTGTGCTTTGTCAACTCGTGCAGTATATCGGTAGCGGGTGTGATCGGATAAGTACCTAAAAACAAATCTCGATTTGCCTTCTTTGCTGCCGCTAATAAGCCCCAAGCTGTCGCCTGATTTCCTGTCATATTTCGATACGTTCCTGGTGCTTTTTTTGCAGGAGCAATCGTAGTTGAACTAGGTAGGGCTTCAATAGTTTCAGCGAAATTATGACCCGTTTTCATCACGGTAATATTCGCTTCGGCTATCAACGGTTTACTAGAAAACTTCTTGTTAAAGAAATTGATTGTTTGTTCGAGAGGCTCATTGTACAACCAAAATACCATCCCAAGTGCAAACATGTTTTTGCATCGGACGACACTCTTATTGTCAAGCCCAAGGTCAGCGATACTGGATTTGGTCAGTGACGTTATAGGTGCTTCAATTACCTTATAATCTGCTAATGAATCATCTTCCAGAGGATTTCCTTCAAAGCCTGCTTTTGCTATTGCTTTTGGTGAAAAACTGTCAACGTCAACAATGATCGTGCAGGCTGGTTTCAAATGCGTCCAGTTGGCCTTGAGTGCTGCAGGATTCATTGCAATAAGTACGTCCGGCTCATCACCAGGGCTATAAACCCCAGACGTACCAAAGTGAATTTGAAACCCAGAAACACCTGCTACCGTCCCATGTGGTGCCCGTATCTCTGATGGGAAATCTGGGAAAGTAGCTAACTGATTTCCAATATTGGCTGTAGTACTCGTAAATAATGAACCTGCCAACTGCATCCCATCTCCAGAATCACCAGCAAACTTTATTATTACGCTTTCTACATCTGTCTTCGTCTCCATATTGATTATTTTCTTTGTTTCGTGTCTTGATATTATCAATCAAAACGAAACCGTACTCTCTAAACTCCTATACTTAATCACGTTAAAATTTAGTTCCATTTCCAGAACACGTACTAGCAATTTTCCCAAACCGCGGGACGTTTCTCAAGAAAAGACTGAATCCCCTCATTGGCATCTTTTGTCTCCATCAATTGGCCAACATAAAGCTGCTCCAAATAGGGCAGTTTATTGCTCATGATATAGTTGAATGTAGATCTGGATGCTCTCACACCAAATTTTAGTGAAGAGGCACTTTTAGGAACAATATTCTTCTCTATCCACTCATCAACACCTGCATTGAGTGCGTCCTTATCCTCATATACCTTGTTCAACAAACCTATTCTCTCTCCTTCTTCTGCCTTAACATTTCTTCCCGTTAGCAAAATTTCCTCTGCTCTTGCATTACCGATTTTCAAAGGCAACATAATGGAAGCTGGGGGTGGAAATACTCCAAGGATGATTTCTGGTTGAGCCAGAACGGCTGTCTTATCTGCAAACATGAAGTTACAAACCAGAGCCAATTCCATTCCGCCTCCCAAACATTGACCAGAGATTTTCGCCATTGTTGGGATGCTCAAATCTATGATTTCTGTAAAAAGTCTATGAAATGTTCTGATCATCATCTCAGCAAACTCCTTAGTATGCTCTGGTACGCTCGCTCCAAATGAAAAGTGCTTTCCTTCACCTTGAAATGTAATGAGCTTGATGTCCGTATTCTCTTTGAATTGAGCAAACAGATCCATCATCTCCAGCATCATGGTGTTGTCCAACACATTGCCCTTACCATCATCGAGAATAATATTGGCAACAGCCCCCTCGTGTGTGTATTCTAATTTTAGTTTTTCCATTTCAGATTTTATTCTATTTTCCAACTTGAATTTTTCACCACAGAGAACACGGAGCACACAGAGGTTTCTCCAATTTTAGGCATTCCAAACTCTAGTCACTTTAGTTCACTTATTTTACTGGTGAAATCGCCTTTTGCATTTCCTCATTCCATTCCATACCTTCAGCAAGCATCTGGCGCAATTTCACAAAATCAATTTCTCGATTTCCTTTTGGCCCATCATTGAACGCTTTGAATCCAGCTTTAGCCTCTGTCATCATATTCAGCGCCAACCAATCTCTGTTTGATTCCTTATTTTGATCCCAATGCTCCAGCTTCTTCTTTCGGATCGAATTTATTGTCTTGCTCAGACAGTTAGGGAATGTCATCATCAACTTGGTACACATTTTTTCAACTGCCTCATCTAGTAGTGATAAATCCACTTCCCCAGACTTTAGCAACTGTTTTCCTTCTGTAAGGCTTTCTCCCCTCTTCATTTTACCATAAATAATCTCGCCTGTTTTTTTGCTAATGTACCTATCCGTTCTAACCAATGGGTTTGGAACAAATTCACCATCTACTTTAAGTGCAGATACTATCTCAGTTAGCAAACCATGTCGCATCGCTTCATGCGCAGACCAAGGATCACAAACAGTACAAGAAAACATAGCCAACTCCACACCTACAAACAGGTGCAAGAAGTCAGTTGAACCTCCATCAGGGGCGCTACCATGCTTTGGACCAGCCTGACCGAATTTTGCTAAATCCTGTGCTATGGTAAAATCACACGCCATCCCTATCTCCTGTCCACCACCGATTCGCATGCCATTGGCACGACAAATCACAGGCTTATCATTCATCAAAATCGCTGAAACCATATCATTGAACAAACGCATATATTGCTTGTACTCCTGAGGATTTCCCGCATAGTACTCGGCATATTCTTTGGTATTTCCACCTGTACAAAATGCCCTGTCACCTACTGCCGTGAAAACAACAGCCACAACACTTCTGTCATCAGAAGCTTCGCGCATGGCAAGAATCACTTCCTTTACAGCTTTCGTGGTATATGAATTAAACTGAGTTGGATTATTGAGAATAATCCAGGCATTATACAATCCCTCTACTTCGTTACCATCAAAATCCTTTACTGGTCTTTTTTCAAAAATGATATCGGTGTATGTGTGCTCTACAAGGTTATGATTCTTTAGCATGATTAATATTTTAATGTTAATAATCTATTGTTTTTCATTTAGTGTATTACAGTGCTCCTCAAAAATTCGAGGATATGCTTTTTCTAGAGTAGTCATCATCAAATCATAAGGTAAATCAACAAAAACGCCATGATCATACACATACTCCATGTATTCGTTACCTTTTTTGTCGAACTGCTGAAATAAGGAATCTTTCGTTCCATCAAATTCCAAAGGTTCAACTCCAAATTTTTCGCAAAGCTCTTTATTGAAAGCGGGAGTCGCTTTTACCCACTTTTCGTTCATGTACAAATCCGTGTAGCTGTGAAATACAAAAAGATTTGTTCCCATTCGCTTGACAGCTTTCTCTGAAGCTATATGGTTGGTGACATCAACAAATCCCAGACGAGCTGGAACACCAATTGCTCTTGCTGCAGCTGCAAGCAGGATCGCTTTTGGAATACAAAATCCTGTTCCTCTCTCTAACGTTTTGCTTGCATTGAAAAAGGATGGTTCACAAAATATTTCATCGAGGTTGTACTCAATCAGGTCACGAATTGTATAGTACAACCGAATTACATTTTCATTTGTATCACAATCTTCGCTGATCCATTCACTTACAAAGTTTTGAATTACAGGCGTATTGTAATCAATGAACCTCGTTGGTTCTAAATATTCCTTAAAACTTGTAGTGGAACTTTCCATTCAATCGAAATCTGGTACTAGCACAGAGCGCTTATCATATTTGTGCTCTAGTGTGTTCTTAAAAACTTCATTGATTTTTGACAGAGGGAATGTTTCCACAAAGTCCTTAATATCAAGCTTGCCTGAAGCAATCAAATCCACAACCTCAGGATAGAGTTCAGGTTTACATCCCCATGTTCCTATCAATTTGGCATCAAAAGCCATAAGGTTTGATAATCTGACTTCAAGTTTATCCATTGTGAAACCAACAATGCTCAGGGTCGAAGTGAATGTTAACAAGCTAAATGCTAACTTCTGACCAGGGGTGGTGCCAGATATTTCAAAAATCTTCCATCCAAATTTCGAAGCACCCAATTCCTTGGCTATTTCTCTTACTTTCCCTTTGATCTCTTTATGTGATAGTCCTTTTGAATTCAATGTGGCGTCCACTCCATGCTTTTTAGCATTGGCTAATTTGTCATCACTAATGTCAATGGCCAGGACTTTCGCTCCCATGATTTTGGCAATTAATGCACCATAAACACCAACTCCACCAACCCCTATCACGATTGCCAAATCTCCTTCATCCAATTCTGATTTTTTCATTACCTGATAAGGAGTAGAAATGGCATCCGCAATTACAGCGAGTTCTGACAATGAATATCTCTCCAAAATAGCGTCTGGTACTGGACACAAGTACTTATGAGGAACCACAATATGTGAGGCAAACCCACCATGAAAATCATTTCCTGGCATCAACTGATTCTGACACATATTGCTACGGCCTTTATTGCACAATTCACAATCGCCACAAGGAAGAACAGCAGGGATAATCACGTTCCTACCTACCCAACCAGCTGGGCCTTCCGTGACTACACCGCTAATTTCATGACCCAGAGTCAAAGGCATTTCCTTCTTCGTTCTTACGCCATCATGCCAAAAGCTCAGATCAGTGTGACAAACGCCACAACCCGCAATCTTGATAATTGCCTGAGATTCGTCGATTGAAGGTAGTTCGGATTCCACTAATTTGAAATCCTCTTTTAAGGCAACCATCTGCCATTGATTCATTTTTCCCATACTAATTTATCAGCTTTTTGCTGTTGGCTATTTGCAGTTAGCTAATGAGCGTCAGCTTTGTTTAATTTTATTGATTAATCCATTTATCATTTTGCCTTCTTTTCTATCAATTCGAAAAGTTGAGTTGTCTCATAATTATTAACCAGACTTAACTCTTTTATTAATACTAGTTGTGTTTCCAATTCAAATAATGACCCTATCGCAATTTCTAAAAATCTTTTAAACTCAATCTCACTATTTCTGCTACACCCTTCAGCAATATTTGAAGGAACCAAAACTGCTGCTCTAGTTATTTGACTTCTTAAACCATACTTCTCTTCTTTAGGAAGCACATTTGCTAACTCATAAATTTGTTTTACTAATGATATTCCTTCTTTCCATATTTCAAGGTTTCTAAAGTTTCTCATACTGCTTACTGTTGGTTACTCGCGGCTGGCCTTTAGCTATTTGCCTTTAGCCTTTCTTTAGCAAAAGCCAGTAGCCAACAGCTAAAGGCCAAATGCTAACAACTAGTATTCTCAAACAAAATAGCCGTTCCCTGCCCTCCTCCGATGCAGGCAGAAGCAATACCATACTTAACTCCTCTTGCTTGCATTTCTCTTGATAAAGTCAAGGATAATCGAGTTCCTGTTGCTGCCAGTGGGTGACCAAGTGCGATGGCTCCTCCATTCACATTACAGATGTCTCTATTCAACCCGAGCTCTCTTTCGCAACCAATAAACTGTGCAGCAAATGCTTCATTAATTTCAATTAACCCAATATCATCAATTGACAAGCCTGCCATTTCCAATACCAAACGAATGGAAGGTACAGGGCCCAGTCCCATTACTTTTGGATCCAATGCACTCGTAGCAGAAGCAACCACCCTCGACAAAGGTTTCAACCCTTTGCTATCTATAAATTCTTTATTTCCTACCACAACCGATACGGCTCCATCCACAATACCACTGGAGTTAGCTGCATTCTGCACGCCATCTTTGGCAAATACTGAAGGCAACTTTGCCATGCTCTCTAAGTCGGCAGGGCGAACATTTTCATCCACATCAAAATCAACAGCTTTTCTGGGTAATCTTACTTTTCTGGAGATTAGTCCTTCTATTTCAAATACCGTAGAATTCATTTTTACCACTTCATCATCAAAGAAACCTCGTGCTTTAGCAGCTAAATATCTATCTACTGATTGCTTGGCAAATTCATTCGCCTCTTCTTTGGTAATCCCATGCTTCTTGGCAATGTTCTCTGCAGTACATCCCATAGGCACAGCTGCCGTGTCATTTAGTGCTTCCCAAAGCATATCCTTAAAATCAATTCTTCCTAAAGGATATCCCATTCTATTACCAAAGCTGACTGTTGGTGAAAGAGTCATGTTTTCTGTACCTCCACAAAGTGCAGTAGATGCTTTACCAAGTGATATCTGCTCAGCACCTGCGATAATTGTTTCAAAACCACTTCCACAAATACGTTGCAGCATAACTGCCGGAATTCCTTCAGGAAGACCGGAGTATAAACCAATGTGTCTGGGTAAAAAATAGGAGTCAGCCGAACTCTGTCCAATGTTGGCATACATCAGCTGATCGATATCATCTCCTTTGACACCAGATTTTTCTAATGCGGCTTTGGAAGCAATAATTCCTAAATCAGTTGGAGAGACCTGACCTAATGTTCCACACAATTTTCCAAATGGAGTTCGGGCTCCATTGATTAGAAAAATGTCATCATAAGTAATCCCAAATCCTTTTTCTTTATCGTGAAAACCTTTCATATATCTAGTTTAAAATTGTTCGCTATTTTGATACTTTTTTGCAAAAGTACTACGTCCTGTATCAACTTTCAAGGAATGTTATGATGGAGGAATATTTTTAAAACACGCAATAAATATCTTATAGTTTTCGGGCTTAGGAATAGTTACTCGCATCGCTTTACTATCGCCAAAAAAATCAGTCGGTCTCACAATGATATTGGATTCACGGAGCTCCTTGCTAACACTATCTCGTTTTTCAGTTGATGGGAAATGAATGAACAAAAAATTGGCCTGGGATGGTACCAAATCAAAGCCAAGTTCAACCAATTCAGCATACATCTGTTCCCTAACTTCCCTGTTGGATTGTACGCTACTATCTACAAATTCCTTGTCCTTGATGGCTGCTGATGCTGCAACAGCTGCCACATGACTCACTGTAAATGGTGCCTGAAAGCGTTCTAATTTCAATTTTAGTTCAGGGGTTGTTATAACATATCCTACTCTAAGTCCGGCCAGGCCGTATATTTTAGAAAAGGTTCTCATCACCATAAGGTTTGGATATTTCTTCTGGAGTGCCAATGTATCAGGATAATCCTCCACAGAAACATACTCGCGATATGCTTCATCTGAAACAACCAAAGTGTTTGGAGAAACTACTTCGAGCAATTTGATCAGCTCGTCTTGATTGATATAAGTGCCTGTTGGGTTATTCGGGTTTGCTATTATGATTACAGAGGTGTCATCATTATAGTTTTCTATGATTGAGTTGATATCAATTCCATAATGGGTCATTGTTGAAAACCTTGTATCAACTTCAAAAAGCTTGGACAGCACTTTATATGCAACAAATGTCGTTTCTGGAATAATCATGTTTTGACCATTCTTTACAAAATTCCTAATGATGATATCCAGCGATTCTACCAATCCCGCACACGCAAATATGTTCTCAGGTAGAACGCCAACATGACTCGCCAACTCAACCTCTAATTTTTGAGAATATGGCTCAGGGTAGCGATTCATCGATTCACTATGCTCACTCACAGCTTTCAGAGCCATTGGTGAGGGTCCTAGTGGATTCTCATTTTGGGACAGCTTGATAATTTCTTCTGCTATATTCATATCCATAATTATTTAATATGATGACACCCTTTTCGTTTAAAATGAACCATAAAATCTTGGCACGCTGATGACGCTGGTTGTATTGATCATCACAGATAAAATCTACGTCTATCATAAAAATCCGTGTTATCTGCGTTCTATAGTCGTAAATCAATCAAAAATGGCTTGACTAATATTAAAAAGAACCTCTTTTCGGTACCATTCTGATGCACGTATGTCAGAGATTGGTGTAGCGTACTTCAACACATTCTCAGCAAATTCTTCCTTATCAGTTTCTGATAGTCCATCCAAGTCTTTCCCAACCATAAAATCACAGGCGGACTCAGCAAAAGGAATCGTTGGAGCCACCGCTCCACAACTCACACCTGCATCTACAACTTTACCACTCTCATCCAACTGGAAATGATAAGCCAAAGACACAATTGAAATTTCCATAGAATTTCGAGTTCCTACTTTTTCAAAACCCGACTTGAGTTGGTCTCCACTATTTCTTGGTATTGATATACTTTTTAGCACTTCATTTTTATCCAAACTTGTCTTTCCAACACCTACAATAAAGGATGCTAACGGTTCAATGCGTTCTTCGCCTTTTGAATTCAGAACACAACAAACCGCTTTCAAAGCCACCAAAGCACCAGCCATGTCTGCAGATGGCGAGGCATTACAAATATTTCCTCCCACGGTGGCTGAATTTCGAATTTGAGTTGAGGCTACACTTAATGCTGCCTCGTGCAATACGGGAAACTCCAGCTTGATTAAAGGGCTGTTGACAATATTCGAAGCAGTTACTAAAGTGCCTAGAACGATGTGGTCTTGTTGCTCTTCAATGGAAATGAATGATGGGTCTTTCATCTGAGCGATATTTATAAGCGTCATCCCCTCTGTTGGCTGAAATCTAAGATTCATTATTAAATCCGTATAACCTGCACCAATTCTGAAATTAGTATCCTGATGATCTTCAATAGCTGTTAAAAGCTCATCTTTTGTTGTTGTGTTTATTACGTCAAAATCCATTTTTCATATTTTATTGAACACTGATGACACTGATTGTTATGATAAAAAATGATTTGATTCTTCATCTAAAGATGTCTTTGATTACCACTCTTGTTTTATCATAATTGATCATAATCATCTGCTTTATCTGCGTTCTATTTTAAGAAACCAATTCTTTTTCTTTCTTCTCACTCAATGCCCTTAGTATTTTTTCTGGTGTAATCGGTAGTGAATTGAAGCGAACTCCAATTGCATCCGAAACTGCATTCGCAATGGCAGCAGCTGTTGGTATCAAAGGTGCCTCACCCGCTCCTTTTGACCCATAAGGACCAGCTTCATCATATGTCTCAATCGGATAGAAATGGACAGGGGGCATGTCTGTAGTCGTTAAGATTTTATAACCATGAAAGCTGGGGTTCTTAAGAATGCCCTCCTCATATATCATTTCTTCTGTCAAGGCGTAACCTACACCCGTAGCTACACCACCCTCCATCTGACCTTGCAACCCAACTGGATTTAGGACTCTTCCTACATCCTGCGAAACATGTACACCAAGGACAGCAATATTTCCCGTTACTGTGTCTACTTCTACTTCTATCGCTTGCGATGCAAATGCATAATTGCCAGATACATCTCCTTTAAATTCTTTATCCTGAAAACTGCTAGGAGGCTCATAGAAATAAGTGACCGAACAAAGCTCATGCGGTGAGCCAAAATGTATTTCCCGAGCTACCTTGTCAATTTTGATTTCCTGCTCATTAGCCAACATAACGCCATTATCATACGTCCAGCTATCGGATTCAATTTCTAATAATTCAGAAGCCTTTTTGCTAAGTTTCTCTTTGATTAGCTTGATAGCTCCCAATAATGAATTTCCAGCAACAAAACTCGTTCTGGATGCATGCACACCCACGTCCCATGGCTTTACGTCCGTGTCGGTATTAATTACTTTAATCTTGTCTTCATCTATGCCCAGCTCTTCCATTGCTATCATGGCTAACACCGTTTCCGATCCCTGGCCAATCTCATTTGAACCAGTTATTATTGTCAAGTAACCATAGTCATCCAATTTCAGCGTAGTGCCACATCCATCAGAACGATAAATTTTAGCACCTCCACCTACATGCAACATTGAGCCCAATCCAACTCCTCGTAGATACCTTCCTTCTTTTCGCTCCGTAGCTCTTTGGTCGTAATTACTTTTCTCCAATACTTTTTCTAATGCTGGAATTGCACCACAGGTTTTAAAGTGCAAACCCTGACCCGTTACCTCCCCTTTGAAATTGGCATTTTTCAATCGTATTTCTGCCTTGCTCATTCCGAGTTCCTCTGCCATCAAATCGATGTTGGTCTCCAAAGCAAAAGTCGCTTGTGGATTTCCATACCCGCGGAATGATCCGGCAAATGGATTGTTCGTGTAGACTGCTTTTGAATCAAAAGAACAGGCTGGAATCTGATAGAGGGAAGAAAATGTCTGCATCATCACAAAAGGAGTGGTTGCTCCCCAGGATGTATATGCTCCATTATCTTTAATAATATCAACTTCCCTAAAAGTAAATTTTCCTTTTTCGTCAGCCCCAGTTGTAAGTGTAATTATCATCGGTTGCCGAGTAGGGGACAGGACGAATTCCTCCTCTCTGGAAAAAAGGATTTGAACAGGCTTTTTTGATTTCATTGATAGTAAAGCACAAATTGGTTCAAATGGATGCATATCCAGTTTACTTCCAAAACCTCCTCCTATGATAGGTTGAATTATTCGAATTTTGGAAGGATCCATTTTCAAGGCATGGGCTATATCTCTTTGATAAAGGAAAGGGACCTGCGTTGATGACCAAAGGGTCAATCGCCCATCAAATTCACTATATTCTGCAGTGATATTGCTGGTTGCCATGCATGCATGCGTCACCCGTGGTAGTTCATATGTTTTTTTAACAATGACATGGCTCTTAGCCTTCTGCTCCTCCATATCTCCATGATCATAGTGAAATGTTTCCGCAATATTCTTGTTACCAAATTTTTCCTCCCCTTTACCAAATTCATTTATTCTAGGAGCATCTTCCTTTAAGGCTTCAATTGGATCATATACCCCTTCTTTCACCTCATATTTGACATCAATAAGACGAATAGCCTTGTTGGCGATTTCTTTCGTAACTGCGGCTACCGCTGCAATTTCATCTCGATTGCAATTCACCGTTCCATTCTTGAGAACAGGGTGGTCTCTCTTGAAACTAATGTTACTTACCTCTATATCTTTGGCAGTAATAACACATTCAACTCCCCCAAGTGCTTCGGCTCTTGAAGTATCAATGGATATTAGGTTCGCGCAAGGATACTTTGTACGAAGAATAGCTCCATGTAACATATTTGGTAACTCGATATCATGGCCATAAACAGCCTTACCAGACACTCGCTCTTTCCCATCAAGTTTTTTGTGTGACTTGCCGATGATTTTCAAATTCTTCTTCATATTCCTATAATTATGGAACGCTGATGACGCTGGTTTTTTATGATAAGAAATGATTGGATTTTATTATTTCCCCTATTCTTACTTTATCATAATTAATCATAACCATCTGTGTTATCAGTGTTCTATTTTTTATAAACTGCCTCCGCAGCATCAATTATTTTTGCATAACCCGTACATCTGCAAAGGTTCCCTTCCAAACTCTTCTTTACCTCTTCCCTCGTTGGTGTAATTCCTTCTTCCAGGCACTTGTCACTGTATGCTTTTGTTGTCATTACAATACCTGAAGTACAGAAACCACACTGTACGGCCCCATGTTCAAGCATTTTGTCCTGAACCTTATGCAATGGATTTTCAGTACCTGTTAAACCTTCAATAGTACTGACTTCCTTTCCATTCACATTTATGGCCAAGTACATACATGAATTGATTGCTTCACCATCTACGATCACCGAACATGCACCACATTCTCCTTCCAGACATCCAGGTTTAGTACCCTTCAATTTGAGTACATCTCTAATCAAATCAATCAGCAATAAGGAGGGTTTCACCTCCATGGAGACTTGTTTTCCATTTATTTTGAATACTATTTTCATGCTTTACTATTTAATATGGAACGCTGATGACGCTGGTTTTTTATGATAAAAAATGATTGGATTTTGCTACTCCCCATATTCTTATTTTATCATGGTTAATCATAACCATCTGTGTTATCTGCATTCAAAATTTTTTTCTTTCCTATTCAACCCTAACCTAAAAGCCCCCAAATTCTCCTCTACTTTTCCCTTGCGGGCAGTCTCCTCAATTGCTTTTTCAATAAATTCCTGACCAATTGGGAAGTTTGCCTCGGTGCAAGTAGTTCCCAGGACAAATAAATTTCTATAAATAGTGCTGACTTCTTTATCCAGTTCCGTGATGTAGATTACTTTTTTGATGCTTGCTTCCAAAAAGCGGATGAAACTATCAACATCAGGGTAATCTGCTGTACCTGCATTTACAGAATAAGGCAATATTCTACTATTGTTAATAACTGCTATACTCGTGCTATTCAAATAATGAGAATATCGTTGCGCCTCAAGTGGTTCTAATCCCAGTAATAAATCAGCTCCTCCCTTTTCAATGAATCCATGCATATGATCACCAAGGGTAATGCCAGCCGTAACTGTCCCCCCTCGTTGAGCCAATCCGTGAACTTCACTAGTCGCAACGGGAATATTTGCAAACCCTGCTGCTTTCACAATCAATCCTGTCAAAGACACAACGCCCTGACCGCCAACTCCCGCAACAACAATCTTAATTCGGACTTTCGGGTTTCGGGTTTCGGGTTCAGAGTTTCTGGTTTCGGGTTTTTCGATATGTTGGTTATTATTCAATTATTCTTTCAATTTATAGAACACAGATTACGCTGATTATTAGGATAGAATATGAATTGATTTTCTTATTATCATGTTACACAATTCATTTTTATCATAATTGATCTTAACCATCTGCGACATCAGCGTTCTTCTTTTTATCTCTAATCTCTAAACTTTCAACTTCTTCCTTTACCCATCCAATAGCGTCATTGGGGCAAACATCAATACACAATCCACATTTGGTACACTTGCCATAATCGATCACGATTTTTCCATCTACTTTGATCATTGCCGGGCAACCCAGATTATCTATGCAATGATTACATTTCTCACAGGATTGGAAAAGGTTGAAGTTTTCTATGAAGGTCGATATTTTTCCATTCAGATCAATAGGGTTTGATGTAGCTCCTTCAACTTTGTCATTCAGGCCAAGTAAGGCATCAAGCCCTTCATATTCATAGGCATAATCCTCAAGTTTTTGGCGAACTCCAATGACAGCACGTTTACCAGATGCAATCGCCCCGATTAAACTCATGTGGTTATCGGCACAAAGATCACCGGCAACAAATACGTTACTATGATTGGTGAAACCAGTCTTTGCATCAGCCATTATTCTGTTCTCAGGTGAAAGATTGTTCTCCCCAATCCCTTCATAATCATTTTTATCACCAACCTGTCCTATCGCAACTACCACGTAATCACAACTTACAGTCTTTAGTTTTTCTTTCGAATCGTAGGTTGATAGTACGGCTTCAACACTCTCCGATTCAGACAACTCAGAAACGAAGCTGTTCGCTAAAATTGAAATACCTTCCTCTTTCGCATGTACGATCTCCTCAGAAAACGCAGGCATATTTTCTTCCGTTTCAATGCATGACAAGACTACCTCATTGTCTTGACTAATTCGCTTAGCCGAGCGAGCTACGTCTATTGCACTATTTCCTCCTCCTATAATCAAGAACCTACTTCCTGGTACTGATGTCAATGTGCCCAGATTATATTCTTTGAGGAATGTCATCGCATCATATCTCTTTTCCGATGACAGTTTATCCGTTATTTCAAGTTTATTTGATTTTCCTAAACCAAGTGCTAGTATAACCGCATCATGACTGGTAGAAATATCCTCTAACTGAATATCCTGGCCAAGAGCGGTATTGAATTGGAACTTCACTCCCATTTTTTCAAGCTGCCCAACTTCAAAATCAAAACCATCCTTATCCATTCTGAAATCTGGGATGACAAACTTGATCAATCCACCAGGTGCTTCTGCTTTTTCAAAAACAGTTACTTCATATCCGTTGCGGATTAAATCAAATGCTGCACTCAAGCCAGCAGGCCCAGCTCCAATAACTGCTACATGCTTGTCCTTTTTCTCTGCATTCTCCACTTGGGAATAGCTTGAAGAAAAATCCTTGAAATTCTCTTCGATCCCTGACACAAACTTCTTCAGCTGCTTAATCGGAACGGTCGTTCCCGCCTCGTTATTTGAGAACAACTCACATGGCCGATGACAGATATCCCCGCATGTTCTGGAGAACAACAATTTGTCACGAACCATGTCGAGTGCCGTACTGTAATCCTTCTCCAGAATAGAATTGAAAAATCCATGATTGCAAATATTTGCAGGACATGTCTGATCATTGGAATCAACAACATCGTCAGCCTTAATTTTTGCAATTGCTCTTGTCAAGTTTGCTTTAGAGCCACCCATTTTTGAGCAATGAATACTATGGTCAGAGTGATTGTAACACGTATTGCACTTACTATGATCGATTACAATTTTGGAATCCGGCCTAGTGAATTCTTCATAATCCGGCAAGAAAACACATGGTGCTTTAGAAATCAAAACTGCTACACCTTCATGAGCAATCGCCTCTTCTATCCTCCGATAGGTATCCTTCATATCGAAAGGCATCAGGGTTTCTACATAATTTATTCCCATTCCTCTGACAAGTGGGGCAATATCTATCTCGTGGTATTTTTCAAGATGTGTGGCTCCAGGATGATCCTGATGTCCGGTCATTCCGATGGTTCGATTGTCGAAAATGATGACCAACATGTTGGCTTTAGTGTAAACCGCGTTTAGCAATGAAGAGACTCCAGAATGAAAAAATGTCCCGTCTCCCAACATGGCAACCACTTTTGGAGTGGGCATCCCATTTGCGTTGTGAGCGGCATTGCTTAATGCTTCTGAAATACCTTGCCCCATAGAAACACTCATGCCCATATGATTGATGGTGTCAATCATTTTTAACGGTGGCAATGCACCCAACCCAGAGCACCCTATGTCTCCGCAAAGAATGATATCCTGCTCTTCAGTATTCGTAGCTCCATCTCTTGGTACCAATAGCTTCAAGGCATAATAGCTGGCTCTATGTGGGCAACCCGAACACAATGCGGGTGGCCTTGGTGGTAACCCTGATGTAAACTTATCCAAGGAATCCAATGGCTGTCGTCCCGCTGTTTCAATCTCAAAAAATTCGGTTATTACCTTGTCGATCTGATCCAAAGAAAATTCTCCGGTTGAACTCAGACCTGTTTCTTCCTTACCTAAAATCTGGTGTGGCAATTTGTTCTTCTGTACCACATTTCTAACGGCTTTTTCAACTAATGGGTCTAGTTCTTCAACTATAAGTATTCGTTCCTGTCCTTTGTTCAAAAACGCCAGCATATCCTTTTCAGGAAATGGAAAAATCAATCCCAAATCAAGAAGTTCCAGTTGGTCGCTCAGTCCATATTTCTCAATTAATTCCAGCAAATAGGAAGTTGAGACGCCACTACTAATAATTGCACTCTTCTTTTTGCCGCCCTCAAATATCGTTCTGTTAAACTCCTTGAAAAATGGATTGATTGTGTCGCCACCAAGTTTATCCAGGAGCTTTTGATGAGCTGTTGCTGTGCGTGCTGGAATATTGATGTGCTCTGGCATTCGCTCAAAAAATGCCTCATTAGCATTTGATTGAATATCGTGATATTCGATCATGCCCCGAGTGTGTGAAACACGAGTTGTTGTTCTAACAATGACCGGCAATCTGAGATCAGCGGATAATTGAAATGCCCTTTTTGTCATCTCATAGGCATCCTTTGGCGTAGCGGGATTAAATACTGGTACAGATGCCATATGTCCCCAGTAACGTGAATCCTGTTCATTCGAACTGGAGTGGCATCCTGGATCATCGCAAACTACAATAACTAAAGGCGCAGTAATCGTTTGGTAGGTGATAGACATCAACGGGTCGGATGCTACATTCATACCCACATTCTTCATCACGCACATGGCGCTTTGATTGCAAATAGAAAATGCAATCGCCTTTTCGAGAGCTACCTTTTCATTGATGCTGTATTCGAAATAAGTCTTGTTCTCAAGTAGCTCTGGTGATTCTTTCTGATTCTCAGGGTTGGCTTTAAATAGATTAACCATGTTGAAAATCTCTGAAATCTCCGTAGATGGAGTTCCTGGATACGAAAAGACACCACACACTCCCGCTTCGAGTGCTCCTCTCGCGACAGCTTCATTTCCTATAGCACTCACTTTATGAGGTGAGGAGAAAGATGTCAATATGTCAATTACTTTTTTCATTAATTCAGCTTTTCTTTTAAAACCTCAGTCAAAAAATACCCTCCTGTTTTAGCAGATCCTCCTTTGAATTCTATGAATTCGGCATTGCGTAATTGCTGAATGTACCTTTCAATTGTCCTTTCGCTACCAAGCTGAGTTTCTTCTTTATATTCTGATACTCGCTTGCCTTCATTAGAAATTATCGCTTTTAATAGAACTGTAAGCTTCCTTTTTAATTCTTCTGTTACATCGCCAATTGTACCGTCAATTACTCCGTCAATTGCACCGTCAGTTACACCGTCAATAATGCCTTCATTTGTTCTATTTGCTAATGATTTTTTTAATGCCTCTGTAATAAAATATCCACCAGTTTTAGCAGAATCTCCTTTAAATTCAATGAATTCAACATCACGTAATTGCTGAAAATACCTTTCTATCGTTCTTTCGCTACCAATATTCGTTTCTTTCTTATATTCAGACACTCGCTTGCCTTCATTAGAAATAATTGCCTTTAATAGAACGGTAAGTTTTTCCTTTAGCTCTTCTGTTGCACCGCCAATTACTCCGTCAATTGCACCGTCAATTACTCCGTCAATTGCACCGCCAGTTAATTCTTTTGTAAGAGGAATTTTGATTTTAAATGTTGTTCCTTCAATAAATGTAGGGTTGATTTTTCCTGAATACTTTTTGATAAATTTATTTACATTAATTACTCCAGAACCTAATTCATCAACACGTCCAAGCTGAATAAAGAATTTTGCAATGAGTGGATTTTTGGGGAATGGGGAAAAATCATCAACCAATAGGTTTCCCGCTCCATGAGGATTGTTTGCGTTTTTAGTTTCAACTTTATCACCATAAATAATGAAGCTTGTTGGGTGAGCATTAGTATATTCACGATGAACAAGAAGGTTGGCAACAATTTCTCTAAAAATGGCTGTACGCAAACTCTTCCTTTGTGTTCCTTCTGTATAAAATTTGTCCGGTAAATGCTTGGCAACAAAGCTCATCAGTTGGTCATAAGAATCTATGAGGTTGGTTTGAATATACAAACGATCATCGTATCGATCAGTATTCTCAATTCTCACTAACGCATCAATTTTGTAATGCGGTAAAACTTGTTGAATTACCTCATCTGTACCTAATAGTAAAACTGCTGCAAGCGTATAACCTTCCTTTGCCGATTGAAAATCTCTTTTCCAAAGTCCAGCCTTTTTCAATAACTGTTCGTCAGATAAAGCTAACCAAGGGTGGTTGGCTTCATTGCTTTTTATCAGGTTTCGAAATTTAGGAAACAGCGTAGGATTAAAGTCTGAAAACTGAATCTCCGGATAGATAATTCCTTCGGTATAATGCGCGCGCTTTTTGTTATAAATTTCAGCAATTCGCTGTGGTTCATTCACCCTAAAATCTCCATCGTTGCTCCGGTCAAAAACAATTCCTGACGATTTATGCAATTGAGAACTACATGGGATTTGAATATGAACAACGGTTTTTTTATTCATACTATGAATCTGAGGAAAAAGAATAAAAGGAGGATCTAATTTTTCTGAGTTGTTTGATAAATTGACCAGGTTAGTAGTGATTGTTTCAATTTTGTCTTGATCTACTCCAATCACTTGTCCATTATCATCTACGCCAAGGAAAATATCACCACCGTCATGATTAAGCATCGCACATATTGATTCAAACAAACTGGCCGGAAGTTTTGAGCGTGACTCTTTGAATTCCGCCCGAACACCTTCACCTTTTGCTAATAGTTGTTTTACTCTCGTTATGACTTTACTTTCCTTCAATAAATTAGTTTAGATTTTGATGCGCCATGTCTTTAACATTCATAATTCTCATTGCATGATGAATTCTTTCCTCCTCTGCTAGATTCCCATCAATCCAGTTTATACTAGTGCCATTTCGTTCCATCCGTCTGAACCAAGTCTCCTGTCTTTTTGCAAACTGATGAATGGCTATGTTGAGTTTTTGGAACGTCTCATCATAGGTCAGCTCATCAAGAAGATGCATGGTAAGAAACTTATACTCCAAGCCATAGAACTTTAACTTATCAGGATGAATTCCACTATCTAATAATCCCTGAACTTCTTCAATCATCCCATTTTGCAATCGCTCCTTCAATCTGAAAGTGATACGTTCACGGATTGTCTTTCTTTCAAACCTGATTCCAATAAGAGTTGAATCAATTGATGGAAAAGAATCTTGTTTGGGTGGGTTTTCTTTATTGAATTGCTCTATCTCAATTGCCCTGATAATTCGATCCCTATCGATACTGTCTGTCGTATTGTGTAACGGGCGAAGTTTTGCAAGTTCCTCAACCAGTTCATCGTTTGTTTTGACTTCTAGCTGCTTCCGCAGGTGGTCGTTCTCAGGTACTGGAATCAACTCATAACCATTGAGAATAGCCTCAAGATACATACCTGTTCCTCCACATAGTATTGGCATTTTGTCTCTGGAAACAATATCCTCAAATGCCTTTACAAAATCTTTCTGATACTGGTATACATTGTATTCTGTGCCAGGTTCTACGATATCAATCAAATGATAGGGAACTTTAATTCCATCTACCTCATATTCTTGCAAATCTTTACCAGTACCAATATCCATCTGTTTGTAGACCTGTCTTGAGTCCGCACTAAGTACTTCGCTACCAAGCATGGTAGCTAAGCGCACGGCAAAACCAGTTTTACCTGTTGCAGTAGGCCCCAGGATAGTAATCATATGGTGCTTATTGCTTGTCATACTTTGGGACGCTGATGACGCTGATTCTTATGATTTATTTTGTTTGAAAATACTTTTCGTTTGAGTTCTGGTGACTTACCAAAATTCAAAAGCAGGCCAACTTCTATTTCTGTTGCTTTCAAATAATTAATAAGCTGAAATTCATGCTCTTCGCATAAATTCTCTGCCGCTTTCAATTCAACAATTACACTATCTGCAACAATCAAGTCTGCGTAATAATCTCCAACCTTCTGTTCCTCATAGTAGACAACTATTTTTTTCTGTTTTTCAACAAACAGTCCCATTTCTCTCAATTCTATAAACAGCGAATTCTCATAAACTTTCTCTAAAAATCCGTAACCCAGAGTATTGTAAACTTTGTAAAAAGCTTCAATAATCTTTTCGGTGATATCAGAGTATTTATAGTTGTCCTTACTGTTCATAATTTCATTTTATAGAACGCTGATGACGCTGATCTTTTAAGATAAAAATTGATTCGATTTTATAACTAATCTAGTTTTTGCCTCTATTTTCATACTATCATAATTAATCATATCTAACTGCGTTATTTGCGGTCTATTCGATTCCTGCTTCTTTAAAGATGCTTACGTTATGCTCTCCCAATCGAGGTGGTAAAGCCATTATATTACCCCTTTCATTCAAGTACTCCGTTTCCATTGGAGCAGGAAATAACATTACTTCCTTCCCATTTGGAAGAACTGTTTTAACCATCAGCTTTTTGATAAAATCCAATTCCCCAACTTGCTTCACGTCATTGACTGGTGCTACTGCCAATCCCAGCATCAAACAGACTTCTATAAATTCAGAAGTAGAATAATTCTCTAGTCCCAAGCGGATGTCGGCATAAATATTCTCCTTGTCTTCTTTTCGCCCATTGTTGGTCAGCCGATTAGATACTGCACAATGTTCAAATCCCTCAATTTGTGTCACTTTTTCCCATTGCATATCGCTACCAACAGCCAAATAGACATAACCGTCTTTTGTAGGATAGCAATTCGATGGTACAAAACTTCTATGTTCATTGGCACTTCGAGTAAACAACTTGCTTTCGTCCTCAGCAAACTTTGATTGAGGCAATGCTGTGATCAACCACGAAGTAGCACATTGTGCCATTGAAATATCAATCCGTTTCCCCTTTCCCGTTTCCTTTTGTTCCAACATCGCCAAGAGTACCTGCGCAAATGCCTCATCTCCTGCTTTTAGGTCTATTAGTGGCAAACCACAAAGCATCGGGTCACGATCGGGTTCCCCTGTCAAATGCATATATCCTAACATGGCTTGGAGGGCAGGATCATACCCAGCACGATCAGGATATTCAGGCCCAAAGGCTGATATACCACACCATATTAAATCAGGGTTGGCTTCTTTCAGAATTTCGTAATCAATGCCAAATTGTTTGTAGCGTTTTGGAAGTGTGTTACACATAAAAACGTCCACCTTCAACTCTTTTATAATTCGCTTGAGCAGCTCCTGATCTTTCGAATCCTTGAGGTTAAGGGTTATTGCTTCCTTCCCCAGGTTTGGCGCAACAAAATAGGCATGCAAATCATCGACACCCGTATCTTCCCCAATGTACCGATTTGGATCCCCAGGGCTTTTTTGTCCAGGTTTTCCAGAAGTTTCTATCCTAATAACCCGCCATCCTAATTGAGCAAAACGCTCAGTAGCATAGGGAAGGGTCAATGCCTGTTCGAGGGATAATATGGTTTTTCTTTCAATCATTTAATTCAAATCACAAAACTCAATATTCAAATTTCAAATAAGCTCCAATAAACAAATTTTCAAAAATCAAACTTTTAGAATTCGTAATTTGAGGCTTGTTATTCATTTGTATTTAGGTTTTTGTCATTTGTTATTTAGAAAAAAATTGGTTCGTCAAATTCTCCGTACTCGTCTTTCATAACCTGAACAATCTCTCCAACAGTTGCATACTCTTGTACTGCAGCAATTATTGATGGCATAAGATTCTTGTCCGCCTTAGCATCTGCTTTAATTGCTGCCAGGCATTCCTGGACATTTTCGCTATTTCTTGATGACTTTATTTTCTTGAGTTTCTCCACTTGGTTATCAGCGGCCTTCTGATTGTATGGGTGGAACTCCACTTCTTTATTCTCCTCTTCTCTTGTGAAAATGTTCACTCCAACTTTATCTACTTTTCCAGTCTGCATACCCATTTCTCTTTCGTAGGCTTGCTTAGAAACCGACTCCTGTATCTTCCCTTCAGCTACTGCATTGACAATTCCTCCCCATTTATCAACCGTCTTCATTTCTTCCTTAATCTCCTTCTCAAAACGATCCGTCAACGACTCAACATAATAGGATCCTCCAAGTGGATCAACTGTATCGCAGATTCCCATTTCGTGAATCATGATTTGCATAGTTCGAAGAGAAATTTCTGCCGAATGTTCTGTAGGAATGGTATAGGCCTCATCGTAACTACAAAGTGCCATTGTTTGTGTGCCAGACAAGGCACTTATTAGCGCATAATAGGCGCTCCGCACAATGTTGTTTTCAGGCTGTTCTTTCGTAAGACCTCCCCCTCCGCCTCCAGCAATCATCCTCAGCCAACAAGATTTATCATTCATAGCACCATATTCTTCTTTAATGATCTTGGCCCACAACCTTCTACCACCTCTGAACTTTGCAATTTGTTCGAATAGGTTCCCGTAGATATCGAAATTGTAGGATAAACGAGAAGCAAAATCATCAATGTCAATACCTCTACTTAGCGCACCATCAGTATACGCTTTCGCAATACAGAACGCATAAGCCATTTCCTGAATTGGGTTGGCTCCACTTTCGCGAATGTGATATCCACAAACACTTACAGGACTGTATTTAGGAACATGTTTCGCACAATATTCAATTGTGTCCACGACTAACTTCACCGACGTATCTACAGGAAAAATCCAGGTACCTCTTCCGATAAACTCCTTTAATATGTCATTTTGGGCTGTTCCTCGCAATTTAGAAATATCATAACCAGCCTTTTCTGACATGGCTATGTACATGGCAATAGCAATGATAGCTGTACCATTAATTGTTAATGAAACAGTGATTTTATCTAAATCAATTCCTTTAAAAGCTATTTCAAAATCATCAAGTGTATCCACTGCCATTCCTACACGGCCAACCTCGCCAAGCGCTCTCGGATCATCTGAATCCAGGCCACATTGGGTGGGTAAATCGAAGGCCACATTGAGTCCTGATTGTCCATTTTCAATTAGAAACTGAAATCTTTCGTTTGTTTCCTCAGGTGAAGCAAATCCAGCATACTGGCGAATTGTAAATGGCCTTTTTCGGTACATCGTAGAGTGTATACCTCGTGTGAAGGGGTATTCTCCGGGCATCTCCTGATTTTTTTCAGAATGCTTAGTGTCTTCAGCCGCATAAACAGGATCCACCTCGATTCCCGATTCCAAGTATACCTTCTTAACACCCAGTTCTTCGGCTGATTTTTTAGATATGTTTTCTGTTTCGTTCATGTTCTTTCAATTCATAGGACGCTGATTTTTTATGATGAAAAATGATTCGTTCAAGTTTATCTTCCTATAACTTTTACAATTTTCTAATGTCATTCATAATCATCTGTGTAATCAGCGTTCTGTCTCTAAACTTCTACTTTTTCCATTTCATTGAAGAATTGCACCACGTCTAGCACTTTGCTACCCGTAGCAAAAGCTTTATTAGCACCGATAGCCTCCAATCGAGGTACATCGAATGAGGGAATGTTCCCACCGACAAACCATGGGATATCCAAATTGCGGTCTATCATTTTTTCTTTCATTTGCTCTGCTAATACCAAATGAGTCCCTGAAAGTATGGATAGACCAATGGCATCTACATTATTCTCTTCTGCCATTTCAACAATGGTTTCAATGGACTTTCTCAGGCCAGTATACACAACCTCAAAACCAGCATCCTTTAGCCCATGAGCTAGTACCTTCACACCAACATCATGGCCATCTAGTCCTGGTTTACTTAGTAAAATTT
>JAAEPI010000004.1 GCA_024232835.1 Cytophagales bacterium | reverse complement strand
TACGCACAACGCGACGCATCAACCGATATAGCGCCCCCAAACGGCAGAGATAGAAACCACAGATGTCACTACGTCAGATCTTACAGCGTTATAGTGTTGGGAAATACCATTGTTGCATTCAGATTTCCGCCGTCAGATCATTAGAATTAACACAGATCCGAACAGATCCTTACAAATACTTCCCAAAATTGGACTCAAGACAGAAATTGTTGCACTACTGGCGCAAAACGCAGCGCCAGCTGGATGCGTTTTGGCAATTGTGGCATGACGAATACCTAGTCAGTCTTCGCGAAAGATATCAGACAACACATCCAACACCACGGATTCATGAAACGCAACCGCCAAAACAAGACGAAGCTGTCCTCATCAAGGAAGCGAACATGCCCAGAGGTTCATGGAAGATGGGCAGAATTAACACTCTCATCAAAGGGCATGATTCCAAAATTCGCGCTGCAGAGGTGGCGCTACCAAATGGAACTAAATTGGTTAGGCCAATTAATCAACTTTATCCCCTTGAAGTTCTGTCTTCATTTGCTAAAACGTTGGTGACACTTCTGATCTGTCTCACCTTTTTTCGAGCCAGCACTGGAAATCAGTGTTTGAACATTGGCCAGAACAACAGCTACCGAGTGATTTCGTCTCAGACATGTGTATCAAAAGGAATTGTTGTGCTGCAGAGAATCGGTGATCCACTTCTCTGCTGGTCTGAAATTACCTGCCCAAAAGGACATCTGAACGAAAAAGGAAAATGTGGTCCAAAGTGTTCTTGTCCAACTTGGGCCATCCAGTGTTCACATTACAAAGGAAAATTACCCAGCCCTCCTGAAAATTCTGAACAAATTTTGACTGAAGGATTGCCTGATGTTTGCTCATTTGGACCAGATCCACGATGTAGTTCTGTGCCTAAACCAGTACATTTCAGTCAGATTGAACTCTATAATGGAAGCACGTTCTTTGTGAAACATTTGGATATAAAATGGCAAGAAGCTACACCAGAAGAATATGACTGTGTTGGAAATGGTCGTCAATCCGGAACACCAAGTTTCTGCATGAAGCACAAGTGTCTTAAGCGCAGTACAAAAATTTGTTTCTATAGAAAGAATGAAATTGCTTACTATTCAAATGTGCTTGGAGAAATTCCAGTGAAAGCATTTGGGACTGTAAAAACCACAATTTATGGTCCAAAAGATATCTTCCCACAAGCCCAAAGATGTGATGACTGTAATTTACATTGCATAAAAGGTGGAATCGAGGTCAGTCTGCCTGAAGGAATCAGTTTTATGGAAGTTTGCTCTGCACCATTTTGTTATAAAATAGGTTTTCCAAAGGAACAGGAAACCATACTGTTCCCTCCAGAAGTCAACTTAGTGGAACATGATGTCACGGCCAAAATTTGGGTAAATGGCTACTTAGTGAAGAATTTTGGAATAACCTGTCCGCCATTCCCATATTGCGAAATGATTACTTGTTACCTTTGTGAGGCGAGGTTTGCCAATCCACAATGTTCATCCAACATAGCACTTCTCTTTCTCTTCATTGCACTGTA
>JAAEPI010000003.1 GCA_024232835.1 Cytophagales bacterium | reverse complement strand
TTTGGTGACCTTTAGTCCAGGCATTTATTATAAATTCCTCTTCTTCCGCACTACCATCGCTTGTATATAGCCGAGCATAAACTCCATACCCATCAGCATCCTGACCGTAACTTTCCCATACCACTACAAAGTCTCCATCCGCATTCATTGCTACAGCAGGATTCATTTGGTTACTGGTTGTATAGGTGTTCACTTTAAATTCCTCACCTTCCCTATTACCATCGCTTGTATATCGCTGAGCATAAACTCCATAATCATCATCATCCTGATATTTGCTTTGCCATACCACTACAAAGTCTCCATCCGCATCCATTGCTATAGCAGGATTCTTTTGGTCATGGAGTGTATGGCTGTTCACCACAAATGTATCAGATGAGAACAACCCTTGTGCCTCAGCTTCCGGAGCAGCAAATGCCATAGCACCAAGTGCCATAGCTCCGGTTCCGGCAAGTTTCCACTTAGAACTAAGCTGCTCCAATTGTCTTCTTAATCTATCGAGTCGCTTGAGCAGCATGCATCGCTTTCGATAGGTGTATCGAGCAAAACTGCCATTCTTCATGACACGATCTAAACGAAGTTTGAATTTTTTGTATTTGTAAAGTAAACTGGAGTAATGGTGATTTGTCTTCATATCGATGTATTCTAAATTCACATGAAATATTATCTATCCAACAAGATTACGGATTTTATTTTAAGTATTAAAGAATTTTACATTTAATCTAAAGAATTCTCCGATGCTCTGCATCGGGTGTTGCGAAACTGGGTGATATCTTTATGAAATGGAAGATAGGCATATTTCGAAGAGCCATAACAAGAGTTTACTCTTGTATCACTTTGTTTGCCCAACGAAATATCGAAGAGAAGTGTTTAGTGAAGAGGTTGAGTCTACTTTAAAATTAACGTGTGAAGGTATTTCTCTACGCTATGAGATAATTTTTATTGAGATAGGATCTGATGAAGACCATGTTCATTTTTTAGTTCAGAGTGTTCCAATGTATTCTCCCAAGAAAGTCATACAAATAATTAAAAGTATAACAGCTATCCGAATTTTCGAGTTACACCCTGAAGTAAAAAATAAGCTGTGGGGCGGCAAGTTTTGGACGAGTGGCTATTATGTGAATAGTGTTGGTCAGTATGGATGTAATTCAAGCTTACGTCAAAAATCAAGGTAAGGAGTACCATCGTATTCATAAAAGTCAACTAGAACTTTTTTAGTATCGTAATCCCGATACCCCGTCAGCTTGCTGCGGGGTAGTTCATTGTTTGTTAATCCAACCCACTAGTCCTCGTTTGCAACGAGGATTAATGTGGCTGGCATTTATAATGCATAAGAATAAAAGAGGAATAGTTAAGATGAAGAAAAATTGCTAAGCGAGCGTTGCAAACGCACGCTAGTTAAAGAGCTGGTTCAATTTTTTATGATCCTTTTCACAACTCGCTGATCGCCAATACTAATCTCGACCATATGTACCCCTGATTTCAAATTCTCTAATGTGATCGGTACCTTTAATATCTGACCAGCCTTCATTTGTTGCTCTTTCTGTATAAGCTTGCCTGAAATATCCAATATTCGGATTTTAACCAAC
>JAAEPI010000002.1 GCA_024232835.1 Cytophagales bacterium | reverse complement strand
AGTAAACTATCGACGATTTCATTTGTTAAATAACGACCAAATGTCTTTCGAATAAAACTATTACGTACCTCAAGCTGCTCAGCAAGCCCCTGAATCTCTTCCTTTGCCCACTTTAGTGATAACTGTGTCTTGATACGAGCAAGGGCTACAGAAAACTCAATAGGTTTCATCACATAATCATTTGCTCCAAACTGTAAAGCACCAACTATGTCTTCATCCCGATCTTTTGACGATGACATGATAATGGGTAGATCAGCCATAGCATATCTTTTACGGAGGTCACATAGGACCTCAAGACCATTAATCCCCGGCATCATGATGTCGAGTAGTACAAGGTCGAACTGCTGCGCCTTAATCATTTTCAATGCCTGATATCCATCCTCTGCGACAGCGACCATGTAGCCTTGACGTTTAAGGCGGCGAGACAACATATCCCGGTTCATCTCGTTGTCATCGACAACAAGGAGAAAGGCTTTTCTAGATTCTATGGTATTGGCATTATCCTCTTCAGGTGAATGAATAATGTGTGGTATGTCTTGAATGGCAGTTGATCTGACGGAGGTTTTTGGATCGCGAGCCACCGTTACATTCTCAAAATTTGAGCCCTTGAGAATATCCTTAATAATGTCCAGCAAATTCTTCCCTGCCTTGTAAATTTTGTGGAGATCGGAGATAAAATCCTCCTGGCCAAGTTTTTCGGCATCCTCTAATAGCATTTCACTATAACCAATGATGATGTTTAATGGTGTGCGTAGTTCATAATGTATGTTAACCCTGAAACTCTCCAGATCAATATCCGCCTTGCTTGCTTCAATTTTAGAGGGATCGAGTATCTGGTTAATAAGCGAGAGCACTTGCTTGCCTGCTTTGTGAATATTCTGAAGATCGAAGATGAAATCCTTATGGTCAGTGTCTTTGGCATCCTCAAGCAACATCTCGCTATAGCCAATTATGGCATTCACTGGCGTGCGAAGCTCATGGCGCATATTAGCTAAGAAATCGCTCTTGTCCCGATGAGCTTCCGGCACTTGATCTTGAAAATTTCTGCTGTCTTGTTCCATTTTCTTGCAATCTGTATTTAGGGATCAGTAAAAAAGATGGATTATAGACTATATGTAATAGTTCACCGCAAAGACGACAAGCCACAAAGAAAAATTTTAGTGATTTAGTGACTTGGTGCAGCTTTTACATTCCTATGCATTAATATAAGTAATTGACACCTAACCTAGATAAACCAGAATTATAGAGTTAAATTACAAAACTCAAATAACAAATTACAAATAAATTTCAAATTCTAATGCCCACCTGCCTTTCGGCAGACAAAAACGACCAAAACCAGACTTCGGAGAACATTCGACAGAGTTCATGTAGAAGGCACAGTTGGGCAGTTTGTTTGGTTATTTTGAACTT
>JAAEPI010000001.1 GCA_024232835.1 Cytophagales bacterium | reverse complement strand
TAACCAATGACAAGTTCATGGCTTGTCACCATTTCTTTGATTTTGATATTGATATATTCAAGAGCCTGGATATCCAGGGAGCCGATCTCAAAAAGATTGAGCTGAAGGGAGCAGAGTTAGTGGGATTAGATCTGAAAGGGGCCGATCTAAAAGGGGTTAGACTCAGTGGATTCAATTATGTGGCAACGACTCAAACTGGCTCTATTCCCATAGAGACCCGTTCAAAGAGATTAAATTTTCTGGGGGCCGATCTTCAGGTAGCCGATTTTCAGGAGGCCACTTTAGATAATGCAATTTTTGAGAAAGCCAATCTTCTGGGTGCCAATTTCAAGAAGGCCAGTCTCAAAAGGGCTAAACTTCGGATGGCTACTCTTAGTTGGGCAGATCTCAATGAAGCGGATCTTCAGAATGCAGATCTCCAGGGAGCCAATCTCCAGGGAGTTAGTCTCCAGGGAGCCAATCTACAACGTGCTAATCTCCAGGGGGGCAACCTCCAAGGTGCCAACCTTCGAGAAACGGATCTAAAGAATGCCAATCTTAATGACGCAAACTTACAAGAAGTGGATATTTCAGGCGCAAAAAATATAACCGTTGATATGCTATTAAAAACCAAATCACTTTACCAGATTAAAGGGTTGTCACCTAAAAAGTTCGCAATACTAAAAAATAAGAAACCCGAGTTATTTGAAAAACCTCCAAATAAAAACAAAAAGTGAAAGAATGAGGGGCGGGGATATTTCTTGATGTCTTCTCCTATAGGCTTTTTGACCACACTGTGCTACGCCTCATGAGGAGAGTCG